>JACIZP010000236.1 GCA_014359355.1 Calditrichota bacterium
GGCAGCGTCGTCTCCCTGGCCTGTTCGTCGATCAGCTTGCTCAGGTTTTCCACTTTGTACGGCAAATCCCGACGCTCGATGGGATCAAGACCCACCAGCAATTTCAAGTCCCCGAGCCGCTTCTCTTCGACCTTGTGCACCAGCTTGCTGGCGACAAAGAGCACCTTTGCCCCGGAGTTGCGGATAATGTGATGCACCTCTGACTTGTGAAAGTCAGGAAGAATGGGAACAACCACCGCGCCCATGCTGACGACCGCCAAGTAGGCGATGCCCCATTGCGGGCTATTTTCCCCGAGGATCGCCACTCTATCCCCCTGCTTGACACCCCTCTTCTTCAGCGCGTGGGCCGTAGCCACCACCGCCCGCTTGAGGTCATTGTAGGTGAGCGGCGGTTCATCGACGAAAGAGACGGCAATGTGGGGGCCGTATTTCGCAAAACTCGTTTCGGCCAGGCACCGGAGCGTCAACTCGTCCAAGGTGTACATAACGATGTCTCCTCAGTTTGACGGCAACATGCTGACCAGCCGATGCTGGTCAAGCCTATGACCCGGACTTCCCGCGGTGGGAAGTGCCGCCCCGCAGTTTGCTAATTTGCTGACGGATGAATTCCTTCGGTAGCACACCCGTCCTCATTCCGTTGACGACGTAGACACGGCAGGCAAAGTTCGTTTCCCGCGGTTTCTCTTCCGTGTAGATGTCAACGCCGTCGACTAACACGGTTGGCGACCCGGCGAACTGCATCCGCCGTGCCTCTTCGGCGTCCCTTACTTCCGTGACCTGCACCTCATCTGGGAGCAAGAAGCCCTCCGCTGTCAGCTCCTCAAGGTGCCGCCACGTCTCTGCGGCGTGGGGACATCCGGCAAAGTACTGGAACTCGACCATGGGGAGATTCCTCTCGGCCTCGTCGGGGTAGATCGCGCCCATCACGGTTGCTGGGGGGCGCCCTCACTTCATCGGGTGTGCCTCTTTGGCGGTCACGGTGAACGACTCGTACAGGCTAAGGCAAACGCCCAACACAAAGACCGTCCAAAGGAGCGGGATCGCAAAGCCGGCGATCTCTCCACCCAGGATGGAGGCCACAAAGACGTGAACGCGATTGACCAGGGGCCGGGCCACCACCGAGACGGCCGAAGCCAGAACCACCGCCGTGATCATTTTGGCCAAATTGAGCCTGAGCCCACCGAAGAAGCCAACCACGTACATGAGCACGCCCACAATGAAGGCGACCCACGTGGCAGTGGGACCAAAGTTGAGCGAGTATGTTGCCGGGTCTTGAATCAAGGCCACCTCCCGATCTCCGTCGCAGAATGCCCCGCCGGCGCTTGGGCCGGAAACTGCTGCTAATTTAGTGAGGAAAAACAAGGATGTCAAGCACAAATTGGCGCATGCTAAGCCTCTGGTTGCGGCACTCCGGGTGCCTCACGAGGCTATGCATGCCGGCGGCGAGAGGGTCCTTGCGGAACTGTGGAGCCATAACTGGCGGCCTGGCCGAGCGCCGCGAAAGGGAAGTCCGGCAGCGCGCGGGAGGAGCTCCGGTCAAGGAGCCGTACCTGCCTGGCTCTTGTCACACCGGAGGAGGGCAATCGTCGCGCCCCAGCCACCTGCCTCGGGCGGGGCATCGCCAAAGGCCTCCACCAGCGGATGTGAGCGCAGCAGGCGGTGGACTGCCCACTTCAGCTTGCTTCGCCCTTTGCCATGGACGATGCGCACCCGCGCAAAGCCTGAGGCGCAGGCATGGCGCAAGAACTCGTCCACCACCTCTGGCACTTGTTCCGGGAAGAATCCGTGGAGGTCGAGCTCGTCCTTCACCACGAAGAACTCAGGCAGATCTTCAGCAAGAGGAGGCTCATCACGGCCGTTCATACCGCTGGAGAGAAGAATGGATTAGACTCACTTGTTCGGAGTGCAACAAGTGGGCTTCCCATTTTGAGCCAGCACCCTGTCCAGCAGTGAGCGCACCCTCTCCGTCACCTCATAGCCAGGAAGCTCGCCCAAAGGGACCCACGCTGCGGCCGCCGCGTCGCTTGCCGGGCGAAGAATTCCGCGGTGATACTGGCCTGAGAAG
>JACIZP010000237.1 GCA_014359355.1 Calditrichota bacterium
AGCACATCAACCACCACCTGGAGCTGGCGCGCACGTACAAGATGGTCGGCAACTGGGAGGCCGCCAAGAAGCACTACGAGCAGGTCATTGCCTTGCCGGTGGCGGATGCCGACGATCCGACTTACAAAGAGGAAGCAAAGCAGGAGTTGCAGGAGGTCGAGAAAAAGTTGCACTGAGCTCGTCGCCTTGCAGTGCATGGAAAAGGGCTGGCCAGCATATTGGCCAGCCCTCTTTGCTGTGGGCAGTCCCGGCGAGTGCTGAGGGGACGCAGTGGCGGTGTGCGAGGCGCCTCCTATCTCCATTGCCTGTGCTCGCCGGCTCCCCCCTTTGTCTTGGCTCCCTACAGACGGATGAGCAACCCGAGGGTGGCTGCGTAAAAGTCCGCTTTCACCTCTTCGCTGCCCGGCACGGCAGAAAAGTCATAGTCGAGGAAGACGTACCGCACGTCTCCTGCCAGACACAGGCTGCCGAGAGGTATTTCCAATCCCAGGCCAAAGTGCCAGCCGAACTGCTGCTCGTTCTCTGGTTCTCCGGCCAAGAGTCCGGCCAGCGGCGTGTATTCAACTTTGCTGTTGTACCAACCCGCGCCGATCAGGCCGTACAAGATGGGCAACGGATAGACTAGGCCGGTGACCATTACCGGCCAGCTGGTAACGGTCATCCGCCCGCGCATGTACTCTTCCTTGCGAAAGTCCACAGAACCCTCTACGCCGAGGGCCGAGGTGAGGTGCAGTCGCGCCGCGGCGCCCGCAAAGAGCTTCCCTTCGTCGGCATCTTGGGCCTTGTAGTACCCCACACGGGGCCCGAGCGAAAAGCGTCCGCCCGCCATGGCGGCAACGGGGAGAATCATCACAGCAGTGAGGGCGAGCACGGCAATTCTTTTCATGGGGTCTTCCTCCTAGTGTGTGAGAAGCCTCTGCTCCAGCAGGAATCCCAGTCCTACATTCACCGATGCGGCGCCTCGTCAAGCCCCCTGGAGTTCATTCCACTTTTGCTGCCTCATGATACGAGCTTTCGGCAAGAGCGTTGGTGAGCCGAATCACATTCTTGCTAACTTTCTAGCTGTCCCCCGCATCTTCTTTGCCTCAGAGACAAGTCCCGAAAAGCATGCCAAAAGCTTCTATCTATGCCATGAGCCTACACACTTCTTCGTGGAAGAGAAAACCTCGGTGCGTCAGGCGAATACGCTCCGCGTCCACCAAGGCAAGCGGGTACTGGCCGTCCAGACAGAGTCTGGCAGCGCGCTCAGTGGTCATGCGGGCCCACTCGCGTGGCAGGGCGCCCAGGGCAAGACCCTCTGCAGTGCGCAGGGCGAGCATGAAGGTCTCCAAACGCTCCTGCTCCTCGGACAGGACCTCCTTTTCTTGCACGGGCAGGGAATTCTGTGCCAAGGCCTGGCAATAGGCCTTCACGTCCGCCACGTTCCACCAGCGCTCCTTGCCGTGGAAAGAGTGGGCAGCAGGCCCAAGGCCAAGGTAGGGGTGGCGCTGCCAGTACTGCATGTTGTGCCGGCACCGATAGCCTCGCTTTGCGTAGTTGGAAATCTCGTAGTGTTCATAGCCGTTCGCCGTGAGGAGGTCATGGGCAAGGAGGTACATCGTTTTCTCTTCTTCGGCGCGGACCGGCCTGAGGGCGCCACGTGTCACCGCTTGCGCCATGGGCGTGCTCGGCTCCAGCGTTAGGGCGTAAGTGGAGATGTGCTCGGGAGCCCAGGTGAGGACCTGGCGCAGTGTCGCTTCCCAGCTTGCCGTCGTTTGACCCGGGATGCCGAAGATGAGGTCCACGCTCAGGTTGTCAAACCCAGCCTGGCGCGCCCAGCGGAAGGTGCGCACGGCTTCACCGGCGGTATGGAGCCTGCCAAGGGTGCGCAGCTCGTCGTCGCGCAATGACTGCACTCCGAGACTCAGCCGGTTGAATCCCGCCGCACGCAGCTCGCCAAGCTGACTGGCCGACAGGGTCGCTGGGTTGGCCTCTATGGTCACTTCTGCACCGGAATGGAGACCAAAGAGCGAATCCACGGTTGAGATAAGCGTCGAGAGTTGCGCTGGCCTGAGGAGGGAAGGTGTTCCGCCGCCAAAGTAGAGGGTAGCAAAAGGATTCCCCGCGAACAGGGGACCCCTCGCCCAAAGGCGCATCTCGTGTTGGAGGGCAGCAAGAAAGTGCTCTGCCTCTTCGGCACGAAAAGGGACAGAATAGAAGTCGCAGTACGGGCACTTGCGCCGGCAGAAGGGTATATGGACGTAGAGGCCGGCCGGCGGCATCTGTTCAACGGATGATCCTGCCAAGGCGGCCCCACCTGATCTTCTTGCTGAGGTTGTACACGGGCACGCGGGAATCCCAGGAGAAGTAGATGATCATCGCCTCGCCGAGCACGTTATCGAAGGGCAAAGGCCCCCAGAAACGGCTGTCGGCGCTGTTGTCGCGGTTGTCCCCCATCATGAACAGATGGCCAGGCGGCACCACAACTGGGCCAAAATTGTCAAAGCTCCGGCTGCGCATCTCGTAGTGGCGGATGTTATACTTCTGGCCTCTCTCCGTAGTGATGCGGTACTCCAGCACGTAGTGGCCTTCTTCTGGGTCATAGCGCCGGCCGATGAATTCCTTCTTCCCTTCGGGCTTGCCGTTGATGTAAAGGTCGCCGTTGCGCACCTCAATCGTGTCGCCGGCCAGGCCGACGCAGCGCTTGATGTAGTCGAGGCGTTCGTCCAGCGGGTACTTGAAGACGATGACTTCCCCGCGCTTGGGTTGCTTTATTGCCGGCAGGCGGGTGTGGGGAATCTTTGCTTTCACCAAAGGCAAAGTGCTCGGCGTGCGCACGCCATAGATGAACTTGTTCACCATGAGAAAGTCGCCGATTAGCAACGTGTCTTTCATCGATCCGGTGGGTATGCGAAAAGCCTGGATGACGAGGATGCGCAATATGAGAGCTGCCACGACCGCAACCGCCACTGCTTCCGCGTATTCCCTGATTAGGCTCTTCTTCCGTCCGTTACCTTCCATCGGCATTTCCGTTCCTTTCCTTGTTGCGATAGCCAGCGCAGCTCAGTGAAGCCAGGCCATGGTTTCCACGCGGTGCGCTGCCATGTGAAGCGAAGCGGCTGCCGCCCCGATGCTCAAGCTCAAAGAGACGAGGGCGCCGCAGAGCAACGCAACTACCTGTTCAGCTCCGAGAAGACTGCTCGTGAAAAAATAGACCAGCGCCCCAAGTCCCCCGACAAGGGCGAAATAGACCAGCGGCACCACGGCCGAGAGCAAGCCTCCGCCCACGGTGATCATCCGCTTGGGGCTTTCCCAGTCAAAGTCGGCGAAGTAGGCTCCTAACAAGAGCCCCAGGCCGCTTGTGCCCAGACAGACCAGCGAGGCAAGCCCGAATGCCCCCAGTCCTGTCGCTAAGGGGTGGGCGAACAGGACGGTGACCACGACTGTGCCAAACAGTGCCACCGTGGTTCCCAGGAGCCACGCAAGACAAAGTTTCGCTGCCAAGACGCGCGTGGGGCGCTGGGGAGCGATTTTGTTCAGGTAAAAGGCCTTTGCTTCCAGAGGGATGAGCCGCGCTGCGATTCCCACCGTGCTCATGGCGCTGAACAGGATGACGAAGATGAAGGGCATGAGCATCTCGAGACGGGAGAGCTGTCCTCCTTCGGTGTCCCGTTTGAGAATGAACGCCATCACCAGCATCATCGCGGCGAGCATGAGGAGCTGCATCAGCTGGGTGGGCTCTCGGCGCAGCAGTCGGGTGTCCCGCAGAAGGGCGGCGCGGAAAAGAGAACCAGTGTGGGCAGCCCTTGCCAACCGGCGCCTTGACACTTCAACGGCTTTGCTGAGGGAGGCCGCCTCTTCCTTTCCCACGCCGCGTGCGTAGACGCTGTCCACCAGGGCAACACTGACGGCGATCATGGCTGCGGTGCTCCCGGCCAACAGCACGGCGGCAAGACCAGCGCTCGTCCATTGGCCCGCTACTAACCCCGCGAGAATGGTTGCCACCCAGCCTGCAGGTGTCACGGCAAAGAGATTGGACCGCGCCAAGGCGAGCAGTCCCGTCACGCCACCGGGTCCACTGGCATCCAGCGAGCTACGCAGCAGCTGCATCCCTGTCCACACAGCAAGAAAAACCAGAGCCAACGCCACGCTCATCACCTCCCGTGCACGTCGCACCGGAAGTATGTGCACGGCGAGCAACGCCACCATTGCCGACAGGCTGGTGGGTACTGCCACAAACACTGCCGCTACCACCACCATGAGTGCATAGTACCACCAGGCAGCGTCTTGCGCCGCCCCGAAGCTCAAGAGCAGAGGGAAGCCGAGCATCAAGAACATCGACGAGTTGCTGACGGTTGCCTCTATCAGCTTGTACACGAACAGGGTGCGCCGCCGGATGGGCGCGGAGAGGAGCAGGGGCAGATCCTGCGAGATGAAAAGTATGTGGATGCAGATAGTGGTGCCGCTCAGGAGAAGTGCGACCAGCAGAGCAAAGAGGAGCGCCGCCAGGACCCTTCCTGCAGCGTGCGGGCCTGCCACTTGTACTATGGCCTGGAACATGGCCTGCGTGCCCTGGAACACGTAGCCCACGAAAAAGAGCCAGAGTACCAAGAGCAAGATCGTGCGCACGCGCCTGGTGCCCTCGGCCCTGCGGAGCAGATTGACGTACATGCGCAGCCTGTTGCGGAGCAGGAAGAGCAGCATGGGTGCCTAACTCTCCTCCAGGTACTTGAGCACCTCGCGGTATTCGTCGCCGCCGGTGAGCTCAAGGAAGATGTCTTCCAGCGACCGATGGCGCGACGACCTCCCGCGCAACTCCGCCATCGTGCCAAGGGCGATGAGCTTCCCCTTGTCGATGATCCCCACGCGGTCACACATCGACTCGGCGATCTCGAGGATGTGCGTGGACATGAACACCGTCACCCCGCGCTGCACCAGTCCCTTCAGAAGATTTTTCAGATTCCGTGCGCTCTTTGGGTCAAGGCCCACGGTAGGCTCATCAAGAAACAAGACTTTCGGGTCATGGATGAGCGCCCCACTGAGCGCGATCTTCTGCTTCATGCCATGGGAGTAGGTTTCGATGAGTCGGTCGATGTGACTGCCCAAGTCGAATAACTCCACCAGGTGCTCGAAGCGGCGGAGGGCCGTTGCGCGGTCGACGCGGTAGAGGTCCGCCATGAAGAAAAGGAACTCGCGTCCGGTCAGCTTAGGATAGACGTACGGCCGTTCCGGCACCAGGCCAAGGCAGCTCTTTGCCTCCAAGGGTTGCGTGGCCATGTCGAACCCGTTGATGCGCACGCGCCCACGATCAGGCCGCAGCAGGCCAGTCATGAGCTTGATCGTCGTGGTCTTGCCGGCGCCGTTTGGTCCGAGGAAGACAAAGAGCTCCCCGTCGACCGTCAGCGATAACTCATCGACGGCCAGTGTGGACCCGTAGCGCTTGCTCAAATCTTCGGCGACAATCATGGGTTTCCTTCATTTACACCTTCAGCACGGCGAGGAAGGCCTCCTGTGGGATCTCCACGCGGCCTAACTGCCGCATACGTTTCTTGCCTTCCTTTTGTTTCTCCAAGAGCTTCCGCTTCCGGGTGATGTCTCCGCCATAGCACTTGGCCGTCACGTTCTTGCGCAGCGGGCTAATGCTGGCGCGAGCGATGACCCTGCTGCCGATGGCCGCCTGAATCACAATTTGAAACAGCTGCCGCGGAATCAGCTCGCGGAGCTTCTCGCACACGCGTCGGCCCCAGTCGTAGGCCTTGTCGCGGTGCACTACGACGGAAAGGGCGTCCACCACCTCGCCGTTGAGCAACACGTCCAACTTCACCAGTTCGCCAGGCTTGTAGGCGAGGAACTCATAGTCGAACGACGCATAACCCCGCGACACCGATTTCAGCCGGTCGTAGAAATCAAAAATAACCTCGGCAAGCGGGAACTCGTAGTGCAGATGGGCGCGCGTCGGATCGAGATACTCGGTGGTGACGAAAACCCCGCGTCGCTCCTGCGCCAATTGCATGATGCTGCCAATGTATTCGGCGGGCGTGAGAATGTGGGCGGCAAT
Source organism: Calditrichota bacterium (assembly GCA_014359355.1). Classification (NCBI taxonomy): domain Bacteria; kingdom Pseudomonadati; phylum Calditrichota; species Calditrichota bacterium. The sequence continues at coordinate 6,038 of JACIZP010000237.1, forward strand.
GTACGGCTCCTCAATGAGGGCGATGTCCCCAGCAGGCGGCATTTGCGCGGGGTTTTCCACCCACATGACTTCGCCGTTCTTACGAGTGACCCTAAACTTGACATTCGGGACGGTGGTGATGAGGTTGAGATTGTATTCCCTCTCCAACCGTTCCTGCACAATCTCCATGTGCAGCAGACCCAAGAAGCCACAGCGGAAGCCGAAGCCGAGTGCCACCGAAGTCTCCGGCTCGAAGTGAAGAGAGCTGTCATTGAGGCTGAGGCGTTCTAAGGCCTTGCGCAGCTCATCGTAGCTCTCGGCCACCGCCGGGTACAGGCCGCTGAAGACCATCGGCTTGACTTCCTTAAACCCCGGAAGTGCGGCCGAAGCCGGCCGTGCCGCGTCGGTGATGGTGTCGCCGACCTTGGTGTCACGCACCTCCTTGATGCCGGCAATCACGTAGCCCACCTCTCCAGCGCAGAGCTTCGGCCGTTGGATCTGGCGCAACTGGAGGATTCCTACCTCTTCAACCTCAAACTCCTTGCCTGAAGAAAAGAGCCGGATGCGCGAGCCGACGCCTATCTCGCCGTT
>JACIZP010000238.1 GCA_014359355.1 Calditrichota bacterium
CCTTGCTGCCGGTTGCCTTAGTGGTCGCCTTGCGCCAGTGGGCGTCATCCATCGACGTGTAATCCCTTCACCTTGAACGAGCGGCGATGGATGGGGCAGAGGCCATGCGCCCTTATGGCCGCCACGTGTTGCGCCGTGCCATAGCCTTTGTGCTCGGCGAATCCGTACTCCGGGAAGATGCGGTCGTAGCCATTCATGAGGCGGTCACGGACCACCTTGGCAACAATGCTCGCCGCGGCTATGGAGAAGCAGCAGCGGTCACCGCCGACCAGCGCCGTTTGCGGCAACCCGAGCTCAGGCACCTCATTGCCGTCCACTAACACGTGCTCGCACGCCACCGTGAGCCTCGCCAGGGCCTTGCGCATGGCCAAGTGGGTGGCGTTGCGGATGTTCATGCGGTCGATGTCGGCCGGCTGCACCACACCTACGCCCAGGGCTCTGGCGTGCCGGAAGATTTCCCGGTACAGGCGCTCCCGCGCGGTAGGCGAGAGTCGTTTCGAGTCATCGATGCCAGCGATGAAGACATCCGGGGCGAACACCACGGCTGCCGCCACTACCGGGCCGGCTAATGGACCACGCCCGGCTTCGTCGATCCCGGCCACCGCCGAAATTCCCCTGGCCCACAGATCGCGCTCATAGGCCAAAAGCTCCAAGACCCGTGTTCGCTCGTCGTGGCGCATCATGGCTTCGGAAGCTCTCTCCGCGCCACTGTTCATGGCGCCGCCGCTCGCTGTGCTACGACAATCACCACCGCCAAGAGTGAAGCAGCAATTGCGGTTCCCACGATCCACCGCCTGGTTGAAGCCTTGGAGCTGCCTTCTCGCAGGTCCACGTACAGCGTGTCGACTTCCGAGGGGTCCACCTCGATCGCCAACACCTCCTGGCCGTATCCCTCCTTGGTGATACGCAACTGATAAGAGCCCGCCAGCAGGTTTTCGAAAAGTACCGGCGTGCGTCCCACAATTTGCCGTCCGGTTTCGGCCTGCACACCGAACACGCCGGCCTCGCGGGGATTGGACACCACGTAAAGCCTACCCACCAGGCCTCTGCGCACTTGCTCGAACCGCTCCACCAGATCAGGCGGGATTCTGGACGGGTCCAGGGTACGCGCCGGGTCGGTGCGCACGCACGCCTCAAAGGCGACGTCCGCCGCCTCTGCGGGACCGCCGCCGCGCAAAATGGCAAATGCCAAGTAGAGATAGGCGTCAAAACGCGCCTCTCTGGCCAGTTTGCCGGTGGCGATGGCTTGTTGGAGCACATCGCTTGCCTCTGCAAAGCGTGCCTGGTAGAAGAGGTCAATGCCCCTCTGCACGGCAAGCGGACGCTCCTGGGCACCGGCGGCGGCGCAAAGCGCCAGCAAGGCGACGCACACGATCAGTCTGCCGACTCGCATGCCCTCCCCCTGCCTATCGTGCCGGGTAGAGCCTAAAGCCCACGCGCATCTGCTGGCCTGGGTGCAAGCTCACCGTGGTATCCGTGGGCACGGCGCGGAATCCATCGCGCACCAGCCTAATGCGGTGTTGTCCAGCCGGAACTAAGGTGCGCATGGGGGTGGCGCTGGTGCCCCCGCTCTTCCACTCCTGCCCGTCGATGAGCACATAGCCGTAACCGACCTCTGCGGCATTTTCCACCACCACAGCCAACTCGGCAAACTCCACGACGGCCTTGGGCAGATACTGCTGCGCAGTCTGGAGATCAAAGACCTGCTCACCACGCCACATGCGGTTCCCCTCCCGGTCTAAGTACTCCAGGACGTGGCGACCCACGGGCAGGCGGAGCGTAACGGGGAGCTGGCGTGCCTCGCCGGCGTCGTCAATGCGCACATAGTCGGCAAAGTCCACTTTGGCCAGCGTCACTTCTACGGTCGCGCCCGCCTGCGGCCGGAGTTCAACCCGTATCGATCGGTTCTCACCTGCGCGCAGGGCCAAAGTGGTGTCCCATGCCACAAACCCCGGCCTGGTGACGCGCAGGGTGTGCCGCTCCTCCGGCCAGAGCTGGAGCCCCAACGCACCGCGCTCGTCCACCGCGCCCCTGCTGCTACCGTCCACGAACACTTCCGCCGCCACAGGCAACCCGCCCGCGCGCACTTCTACGGTCACTGCTGCCGGAAGCGGCCGCACCGGCGGCGCGGTCGAGGACGACACCGCGGACCCAGGCTGCGCCTCGCTCCCTGGAGCCGCGGGCACCGTCGCTTTCTCCTGCTGCTCCGCCTTCACAGGCGCATTCCCGGCCCCCTCCTGCGACGCTACCGTTGCCACCTCTCCCCTTGGCTCAACCTCAACCAAGGGAGGACTTGGTTCGGGGCGCTTCCTGTTCAGCACCAACAGCCCTCCGGCGGCAAGGAGGCCCACCACGACGACACCCACCAGAACTGGCCCCCATAGCCTCCTCACTCCAGCCGCCCTCTCCGGCAGCGATGCCGCCTCAGCTTCGGCCAGAGAAAACTGCACCTCGCCCTTCCGCTTTGCTGCCCGAGGCGCCTTCCTTCCCGGAAGGCGCAACAACTCAGCTTCCAAAGCGTCCATCAATGCTGCGCAGGAAGGGAACCGCTGCTGCGGTTCGTGTGCCAGGCAACGCCCCACCAGCGCATCGAGGCTCTCCGGGACCTTTGGGTTCAGCCTCCTGGCCGAAGGAGCTGTATTCCGCACCTGCTGGGCGGCAACTTCGGCCACCGTGGAGCCAATGAACGGCGTCTGGCCCGTGAGCAGCTCGTACAACAACACACCCAGCCCATAGACGTCGCTCAGGAAAGTGGCTTGTGGGCTATCGGCCAACTGCTCCGGCGACAGATACGGTGCATAGCGACAGCGGATGTTTGGCGCCCCCCGCTCTTGAATGAGCGCAGCCAAACGAGCCAACGCCACTTCGTGCAACAGGGGATTGCCTTCCTGGTCCACGCAGATGCTGGCAGGTGTGAGCAGCCCCTGCACGTGCCCCTCCTGGTGCAGGTGCTGGATGCCCAGCGCCACCTGCAACACCATGCGACAACCCTCGGCCACCTCGAGCCCCTTGCCTTTGCGCAGTCGATGCCGCAGAGTCTCGCCGGCCCGGCAGTCATACACTGCCGCTAAGGGCCTCCCTTGCGCCACGATGGCACTGGGACGGAGGATCTGGGGGTGGCCAAGCTTCTCGCTGAGGCGCAGTGAAGCGATGACCTCGCTGCGCAACTCTTCCTGGTTGCGCACCAGCGGGCTGAACAGTTTGAGGAGAACGGACCGCCCCGCCGCGTCCTTAGCGGTGACCAATGTCCAGAGCGGCTCTTCCTCAACGCGGGTCAGAAGGCGGTAGCCCTGCGGCACCTCCGTGCGCCAATCTCCTGGCGCACCTCTTGGCTCGCTGTGCCTCGCACTCATCTATGGCAAGTCTCTGTTTCTCCAACTCGGCCTCGGCCCTGCAGCAAATTTATCAGAATCTGTGCCAATGTCAACAGTTTTTTCAGTAAGGCCGCAAGAAGCGAGCTGCTCAGTCGCCCCATGCGGACAAAAAACCGCTTGATTTTGTGTTGAATTTCATCGTACATTAACACGCCTCAAAAACGCCGGCCTGGGCGTGGGTCACGACTCCGCGCGCCGCAACTGCCATAGGACTCTGGGTAGGAAATACTGCATGTACCTTTCGCAGGTAGACATTTTGGGCTTCAAGTCGTTCGCCAAGAAGGCGACGCTGGTCTTCAACCCCGGCATCACCGCCATCGTCGGACCGAATGGCGCGGGCAAGAGCAACATTGTCGATGCCATCCGTTGGGTACTGGGCGAGCAGAAGGCCGGTGTGCTGCGCAGCGACAAGATGGAGAATGTCATCTTCGCCGGCAGCAAGACGGCAAAGCCCTTAGGCATGGCCGAGGTGTCGCTCACCATCCAGAACACGCGCAACGTCCTGCCCATCGAATACAGCGAAGTCGTGGTCACCCGCCGCCTTTTCCGCTCGGGCGAAAGCCAATACCTGCTCAACGGCACGGTCTGCCGCCTGAAGGACATCAACGATCTGTTCATGGACACGGGGATGGGGCCAGACGCCTATTCGGTCATCGAGCTGAGCATGGTGGAATCCCTGCTCAACGGCAAGGCCGAGGAGCGGCGGCGGGTCTTTGACGAAGCGGCCGGTATCACCAAGTACAAGGAGCGGCGCAAGGCCACCTATCGCAAGTTGGAGGCGACGGAGAAGGACCTGCAGCGCCTCGAGGACATCATCGCCGAGGTAGAAAAGACGGTCCGCTCCCTGCAGCGGCAAGTGCATCGCGCGCAGCGCTACGAGCGCATTGCCCAGAATTTGCGCGAATTAGAGATCAAGCTCGCCACCAAGCGCTTCACCGACTATGGCCGACAGCTCGCCCCCCTGCTGGAGGAGCTGACTGTGCGGCGGCAGGAACGCGAAACGGTGTCCGCGCAGCTTGGGCGACTCGAGGCGGCCTTGGAAGAGGCCAAGACCCACCTCATCGCCCAGGAGCACGAGCTACGCCAGGCGCAGCAGCACTTCAACGAGGCAGTCAGCACGCTGCGCGCCCATGAGGAGGAAGTGCTGGTCGGCCGCGAACAGATACACTCGCTGGAGAGTCGCGCCGAGCTTCTGCAAAGAGATGCTGCCGAGCTGCAAAGGCGCCTGGAGAAGCTGCAGGCCCACCTGGCAGAGCAGCAACAGCATCGCACCAAGGTCGAACAACTCGTGGCCGACGCGCAGCAGGCCTATGACCAGGCCCGCGCCCGCCACCAGGAGCAGATGGCGCAGGTGGCGACGCTGCGGCAAGAGTACCGTGCCGCAGAGCTGAAGGTACGCGACCACGAGCGGCGACTGGCCGAGTTGCGCGCCCGCGGCGAGCGAGCAACGGCCCAGAAAACGGCTCTCCAGGAGCGCGCTGCTGCCCTGGCTGAAGAACGAACGCGCAACGAGCAGGCTTTAGCCGAGATAGGGACAGAACTCGAAGCGCAGACCCATGAGTTGGCGCGCCTCGAGGAAGTTGCGCAACAGACGCGCACCGCCTTGCAAGCTGTCCAGGAGCGAGTCGCCTCGCTTCGTCAGGCGCACGAGCAGCTGCGCATGCAGCAACTGGACACCCAAGGAGAAATGGAGCGGGCGCGCCATCGCGCCGAAATCCTCCGCCGCCTGTTGCAAAGCTACGAAGACCAGCCTGAAAGCGTGCGCCTGCTCGTCACTCAGCCGGGCGACTCCTTCCGGGCGCTCGGCCCCCTGGCGGATATGTTGGCAGTGGACGACCAGTACCGAGCGGCCATCGAAGCAGTGCTTGGCGAAGCTCTCAATTACGTGGTGGTTACCGATCAGGCTGCTGCCTTTCGCGGTGTGGCAATTTTGCGCGCTCACCAACAGGGTCCTGCCTGGTTTGTGCCCTTGGCCGACGTGCGCCCGTGCCCACCATCACCAAGGCCTTGGCAGGCAGAGGAGATACTCGCCTGGGCAGACGAGGTCGTGAGCTGCGAGGCGGCCTATCGCCCATTGGTTGCTGCTCTGCTCGGGAGCACCGCCGTCGTCAAGGATCTGGACACAGCCCGGCGTCTCTATGCCACTGCCGCCGCCCATGGCTGCGACTTGGTGACCCTCAGCGGCGAACGCCTCACTGCTGCCGGGCTTGTGCGGGGCGGGCAGGCCTTACGCCAGGAAGTCAGCCTCATCGGCCGCCGCCAGCAGCTGGAACAGACCACGGCGGCCATGAATGCGCTGGCCGGCAAAATGGAAGAGTTACGCCACCAGGCCGAGCGCCACGCCAGCGAGATCGCAGCTTTAAGCCGCCAAGAACACGAGCTCCGGCAGGCGCTTCAGTCCCGCGAGGCCGAAACAGCGGCATGTCGGCTGCGGGTAGGTCAGCTCGAGGAGCGGGCCCGGAACTTGCGCGAGCGTCAGCAAACCATCGCAGCCGAGGAAGAGCAACTGCGCGCCCGCAGCCAACAGGTGGACCAGGAACTTGCCGATCAGCAAACGGAGCTGGCCGAGCTCAGCACACAGGGCGAAGCCCTCGCTGCCCAAGCAGAGCAACTGCGCGAGCAACTGCGCGACCTCGAGTCTACGGCCTCTGAGCTGGCCTCCGAGGCGGAGCGGTTGCACATCGCCCTCGTCAGCCAGCGCCGTGACCTTGACGAGGTGGTTGCTGAACTGTCGCGCACCGAGGCGCAAATCGCCGAAACCCAACAGGCGATCACCACTCGCTCTGACGAAGCGCGCCAGGCAAGAGAACAGGCCGCCGCCCTGAGCGAGCGCATCACCCAACTGAAGCACGCCCTTCAGGAGAGCTTTGCCAAGCGCGACCAACTGGAACACCAGGTGCTGGAGCTCGAGGAACGCTACCGCAGCCACAAGCAGCAGATTGATGAACAGGAGCGCGCCTGCCGCGACGTACGTGCGCAACGGGAACGCATCGCCGAGGCTGTGCATCAGCTGGAACTCCAGGTCAACGAACTGCAGCTCAAGATCAACAACCTCAAAGAGCGCGCCCGCGTTGAATTCGAAGTGGAACTCTCTGCTCAGGAGATCGAAGACCTGGACGTGACAACTGTGGAGGAGGAAATCTCCACGCTGCGCCAGAAACTCAAACTGTTAGGCCCGGTAAACCTTCTTGCCCTGCGCGAGTACGAACAAGAGAAGGCGAGGCTTGACCTCATGCTCAGCCAGCGCAAAGACCTGCTCGACGCGCGGGCCAACCTGGAAGAGACCATCCGCCGAATCAATCAGACGGCGCGGGAGAAGTTTGCGGAGGTCTTCCAGACGGTCAACCAGAATTTCAAGCAGGTCTTTGCGGAATTCTTCGCCGGCGGCACTGCCGAAGTGCGCTTAGAAGAAGGCGACGACCCCTTGGAGGCCGAAATCAAGATTGTCGCCAGCCCCAAGGGCAAGCGGATGGAGTCGCTCTCGTTGCTCTCCGGCGGCGAGAAGGCCCTGACTGCCATCTCGCTCCTCTTTGCCATCTACCTGGTCAAGCCCAGTCCCTTCTGCATCCTCGACGAGGTAGATGCCCCCCTGGATGACATCAACGTGCGCCGCTTTGTGCAGGCGCTACGCAAGTTTTCCACCAACACGCAGTTCATCACCGTGACGCACAACAAAATCACCATGAAGGCGGCCGACTACCTCTACGGAGTCACCATGGGCGAGGATCACATTTCCAAGCTGGTATCGGTCAGGTTTGGGGACCAGGAGACTGCCCCCGAACCGAGGGACGCGGCCGCGGCAGAAAGTTAGCATGGAGCAAGTCATGAAATCATCAGCAATGCGGGCGTTGGCTCTGGCCACCCTCGCCCTGCTTCCTCTCTCCACCAACCAGGCCAGCGGGGCTGCCGCCGATTCGGTGCGCGCTCCTCTGCAATTCACCGTCGACTTTGCCCGATTTCGCAGCCCAGAGGATCACACCTTTCTGGAGACCTACATCTCCTTGCCACGCAGCACCCTCATGTACCAGCGTGCAGAGGACGGACGCCTGCGTGGAGAGTTCCTGGTGGATGCGCTGTTGTTCTCCGGGGCCGACACGGTTGCTCACCGCGCATGGCGCAACGTCAACTTTGCCGACAGTCTGGCGGAGACGCAGGGGGCTTTCAGCCTGTTCACCGTCGGCCAGTTCAACGTGCCTCGTGGCAACTACCGCATGGATCTGCTGGTTGTGGACACCGCTTCGCGCGACTCCGCCCGCGCCGTGTTCGACATCAAGGCCATCGCCTTTCCGGACAGCGGCCTGTGCTTGAGCGACCTGCAACTGGCCGCGCAGATTGCCCGCGACACCACCCATGGCCAGTTCACCAAGGGGAACTACCTGGTCTTGCCCAACCCTCCGGGCATCTACGGCACCGCTTTACCAATCCTGTACTTCTACGCCGAAGTTTACAACCTGACGTACGGGCATCCGGGCGACTCGGCCTCCTATCGGGTCAACTACTTCATCCTCAACGGCGAAGGGCAACGCGTGAAGGCCTTCCCCAGCAGCAGGAAGACAAAACCCGGCACCTCGGCAGTGGAAGTCGGTGGGCTGAACATCATCACCCTGCCTTCTGGGACCTACTACATCGTGCTGGAGGTCGAAGATCCGACCACCGGTGAGCGCGCCTCGGTGATGAAAAAGTTCTTCGTCTACCGCGAAGGTGAAACATTTGCGGCTCAGCAGCAGCAGACGCCCACAGGCAAGGGCTCGCCGGGCCTGGATGCCGAGCGCTACAACGTGATGAGCGAAAAAGAGCTGGACCACGAGTTTGAGGTCACGCGCTACATCAACACCGCCGAGGACCGCGCAACCTGGAAAAAGCTCAACTTAGCCGGCAAGCGCAATTTCCTGCGGGAGTTCTGGGCGCGCATGGACCAAACCCCGGGCACGCCAGAAAACGAGTTCAAGCAGGACTACTTAGCGCGCGTGGCAGAAGCTAATGCCGTGTTCAAGGGGTTTCGCGAAGGCTGGAAGACCGACCGCGGGCGCATCCTGCTGCAATACGGGCGACCAGATGAGATTGAGCGCTTCCCCTTCAGCGCGGAAAACAAGGCTTATCACATCTGGCACTACTACTCTGTACAAGGCGGCGTGCTGTTCATATTCGTCGACAAGCGGGAAATGGGCGACTTTGAGCTCGTTCATTCCACGGCGCGCGGTGAGCTGTTCGACGCCGATTGGCAACGCTGGATCGACCCCAACCGTTAGCTCAGACAGTTCACTTGCCGCTTTCGATTTGTCCAATGACCGAAGGTCAAGCGCCAACCTGCGCTTGACCTTTTGCCATGGGCCGCAAAGGAGCACGTTCCGTGTGCGGAATATCCGGCATCGTCCACAAGGACAACACGCCTGTTGACCAGAGGACCATCGCGCAGATGACCGAGCTGGTCCGGCATCGCGGACCGGACGGCGAAGGCTACTTTTCTGGCGCAAACTTCGCGTTGGGACATCGACGTCTGGCCATCCTGGACCTGACGCCCGCCGGCAAGCAACCGATGCACTACCTCGACCGGTACGTGGTGGTCTTCAACGGCGAAGTCTACAACTTTGTCGAACTGCGCCGAGAGCTGGAGGACCTCGGCTACCGCTTCCGCACCCGCACCGACGTGGAGGTCGCCCTTGCCGCCTATGACCGCTGGGGTGAGCAGTGCGTGCAGCGCTTCAACGGCATGTGGGCCTTTGCACTTTATGATCGACGCCAGGAAATCCTCTTTTGCAGCCGGGACCGGTTTGGCGTCAAACCCTTCTACTACTTGGACACGGACAAGGCCTTTGCCTTCGCCTCCGAGATCAAGCAGCTGCTTCCATTCCTTCCCGTGCGCCGCGCCAACACCGGGAAGATCGTCGACTATCTGGTGCTGGGGCTTGAGGAGTACGACGACGAGACTTTTTTTGCAGGCATCCGCAAATTGCCCCCAGGCCACAATCTGCGCTACGACTTGCGCAGCCACCGGCATGAGGTGAAACGCTACTACGAGCTGCCAGTGGACGGCTCCCTTGCCCAGCTCGGCGAGCGCGAGGCCATCGCGTTGTTCCGCAAGGAGCTGCAGCGCGCGGTGAGCATCCGCCTGCGTGCCGATGTGCAAGTGGGCACCTGCTTGAGCGGCGGATTGGATAGCTCTACGGTTGCCACCCTTGCTTCTGCCGCCTACCAGAGCCAGGCGCGGCGTCGCTTTGTGGCCATCACCGCCAAGGCGAGCGATCCACGCGTGGACGAGACGCCCTACGCCGAGCGGGTGGCCCGGGCCGCCAACCTGGAGTGGCATGTGGTCACGCCGCAACGAGCGGACTTTATCGCGGCCCTCGAGGAAGTAGTGCGGGCTCAGGAGGAGCCGTTTGGCAGCCCCTCGGTCTTTCTGCAGTACTTCGTGATGCGCAAGGCGCGCGAAGTGGGCTGTCCAGTTCTTCTGGACGGCCAGGGCGGCGACGAATGCCTGCTGGGCTACGAACGCTACTTTCCGGCCTACCTGCGCTCCCTGCCTCTGCCATCCATGACCAGGGAATTCCTCAACTGCGCTCGCCATTCGCGGCTTTCGGCGTGGCGCCTGGCGCTCTTCATGTTCTACTTTCCGCGCGCCGGGGTGCGCCTGAATCGCCTCAAGGCGCGACATGCTTATCTGAAGCCGGAGTTCTTGGCACAAGTCAACTCCGCGCTGGCCCGGCAGGTTGCAGAGAGCTTTGCCGACATCGTCGAGCTCCAGCGCCTTGAACTGACCCAGACCCAGCTGCCGCACCTGTTGCGCTATGAAGACCGCAACTCCATGCACTTTGCCGTGGAGGCCCGCCTTCCCTTCTTGGATTTTCGCCTTGTGGAAACGGCGCTTTCCCTGAACAACCGCCTGAAGATTCGCGAGGGGTGGACCAAGTACATCGTCCGCGCCATGGAGGTGCTGCCGCCCGAGGTTGCCTGGCGCCGGGCAAAGGTGGGGTTCGAGGCCCCATTGAGAAGCTGGATGAACCCCCGCGAGCAGTTTATGCAGGAGATTGAGCGCAGTCCTCTGCTGCAACAGATGCTCGCCCCCCAAGCCCTTCGTTCATCTGCCATGGCGTTGGATGAGAGGGCCCTATGGAAGCTGTTCAATGTGGCGCTCTGGGCTCGCCTCTACGAGGTCACGCTATGAGGAGCCGGCCGCTCGTCGCAACTCACAGCGAGGCACAAGGCTACCACGAGGTCAGTTCGCAAGTCCCGCCCGAAGGCGAGCCAAGCAGGGAACCGCCGCAGTTTGCGCTTGCGCTCAGGTGAATGAGCGGATGCTTAGCCGCATCCCGTACCTTCCTATGGCCGCAACGATGACCCCCATGGAACCATCTCCGGGCTATCATGCCCTCGTGCGGACGGGTGAGCTCGAGGAGCGGGTGCTGGCAGCAGCTGTGCACCTGACGCAGTGTCGGCTTTGCCCCTGCGCATGCGGCGCCAACCGGCTGGCCGGCGAAACGGGCTTCTGCGGCATGGGAGCCGAGGTCGTGCTGTACAAGCCCAAGGTCCACCTTGGCGAGGAACCGCCCATTTCTGGCACGCGTGGCTCCGGCATCCTCTTTTTCAGCGGCTGCACCATGGCGTGTGTCTTCTGCCAGAATTTCCCCATGAGCCATTGGCGCACTGGCCATGTGCTCTCGCCAGCAACGTTGGCAAGGGCAATGCTTTATCTCCAACGTCGTGGGGCGCACAACATCAACTTGGTGACCGCCACGCACTTTTTGCCCCGCGTGCTCGAGGCGCTGTACCTGGCTGCCCGGCAAGGGTTGCACCTGCCCATCGTCTACAACACCAGCGGCTACGAGTCCGTGGAGACACTGCGTCTGCTGGAGGGGATTGTGGACGTATATCTGCCCGATTTCAAGTACGCAGACGCCGACTTGGCGCGGCGCTACTCTGCCACGCCGGACTATCCGGGGGTGTGCCTGGCCGCGCTGCGCGAGATGTACCGGCAGGTGGGGGAGCTGCAGCTCGACGAGGAAGGCATTGCCCGCCGCGGGCTGCTGGTGCGGCACTTGGTCCTGCCGGGGGCCTTGCAGAACACGGAGAGGGTGCTATCCACCATCGCCCGCGAGCTTTCGCCCAGTGTGCACGTGAGCCTGATGAGCCAGTACCTGCCCATTTGGGGGGCACCTCGATTTCCGGAGCTCACGCGCCGCGTTTCTGAGGAGGAGTACCACGAGGCCCTTGCCATGCTCGAGCGCTACGGGCTGGAAAATGGCTGGGTGCAGGAATTCGAGTAGGGGGTGGCAAGGTCCCATTCACGAGCAGACTGAGTTTAGAAAAGAAACCGCTTAGCTGAGCGGAGCAGCGGTTCCTCCGGGGTTTTTTCTCCACAATCTGAGCTGCACCAGCTTGACGCAGGTAGTTGACAGCCGCTGCGGCATGAGGAGGCCTGGCCCCCGAGCAGCGACTGAGGGCCGTGCCTGCCTCGCCACGCAGCCTATTGTCCTCAACGGGACGTTCTCTCTGGCGGCCTCTGCAAGGTGACGGCTCACCACGCAAGAGGCGTGCGGTTTGCGAGCTCGGGTTTCGCGCGTCAGCCAAAAAAGCTCCTGTTCCTTGGTCTTCCTCTTGCCCCGCGCACCGTCGTCAACTCATTCCCCCGGCAAGCGGAAAGTCAGCTCGCACTTCGGTCTCTCCTTCCTCTCTCGCTCTTCAGGGTCAGCTTCGCAAGAAACCGCGATGGGCCTGCAGGACCCCGCGCCATCGTGCTGTTTGGGCGGGAATCCGCGAAGTGGCCCTCCTCCTGCAAATACCTTGACTTTTTCTCCGATTTGCGGTATCTTTTCCGCCAAAGTTCCCTATGCCACCAGGGTGGCCTTTCGGATTCGAACAAGCAAGGAGGAGACGTGATGGCCATATGCTCTGCCCGTTGTTCTCGTCGTGGTGCGGTCAGCGTCCTTGTGGGCCTGACCCTGCTGGCGCTCGCTGGCCGGCAGCTGCGAGCCCAAGCGAGCGATTGGGTTGATGGCCGGCCAGATGGCTGCACCACCATCACTGTCGGGCGAAAGGCGTCGGCGGGCGGCTGGGTCAGTACTTCGCACACCTGCGACAGCCACCGCACCCACTCCTCGTTGGACATCGTGCCAGCGCGGCGCTACCCACCCGGCACCATGGTCACTTTGCGCAAGCGCGCCAACAACGACTCGCTGGCCATGCCCTCCTACCGCTATGTCCCGGTTGGTCAGATCCCGCAGGCCGAACACACTCATGGCTACATCAACACCGCCTATCCGTGCATGAACGACCGGCAGCTGGCCGTGGGCGAGTCCACTTTCGGCGGCCGCGAGAGTCTGCGCTCGGACAAGGGCCTCATCGACTGCCAGCAACTGGTGCGGCTGATGTTAGAGAGGTGCGCCACCGCGCGTGAGGCCATTCGCTTGGCCGACGAGCTGACCCGTGCCTACGGCTACAACGATGCGGGCGAATGCCTCACCATCGCCGACACCAAGGAGGTGTGGCACCTGGAGATTGTGGGGCCAGGCAAAGGGCAGGTGGGGGCCATCTGGGCGGCGCAGCGCGTACCGGACGACCACGTCTCGGTCAACGCCAACGCCAGCCGCATCCGCCAGATCGACCTCAGCAACCCCGACTATTTCATGGCCTCGGCCAACGTGTTCCAGGTCGCGCAGGACAGTGGCTGGTGGGACCCGCGCCAGGGACCCTTCGAATTCTGCTATGCCTACGCGCCCGAAGGACGAACCTCGCTGGCGGCGCGGCGCAGGGAATGGCGCGTGCTGGACCTTCTGGCACCCTCGCTGAAACTCAACCCCGAGTCAGAGAACTATCCCTTTTCCGTGCGGCCAGACACTCTGGTGACCTTGCAGAAGCTCGTGCGCATCTTCCAGGACTACTACGAGGGTACCGACTACAACTTTGTGAAGAACATCACCGTCACTGACGATAGCGGACGCACCATCATCTCCCCCTTGGCCAACCCTTTCATGCCCTACGACATGAACAAGGTCTTCAAGATCAACGGCGGCTGGGGCTGGCGTGGCGAGCGCACCATTGCGCGCTGGTACACCATGTACGCCACCATCACCCAGTCGCGCGAGGGCCTGCCGGATGAGATCGGCGGCGTGGTGTGGCTGGCGCTCGACAACGTGGCCACCTCAGTGTACATTCCCCTTTACTGCGGCATCACCGACGTCGCCCCCAGCTACAAAGTCGATGGCCGCGCACGGGGGTTCAGCCGCGACTGCGCCTGGTGGGCTTTCAACCGGCTGGGGACACTGGCCGCGCAGCGGTGGGGCGATATGCGCAAGGACGTGGCGGCCACCTGGGGACCTCTGCAGGCGGAACTGTTTGCCAATCAGGCAAAGATCGAGCAAGAGGCTCTGGGCCGCTATCGCACCAATCCCGCAGCCGCTAAGAAATTCCTCACCGACTATGCCGTCAAGTGCGGCGAACGCGTGGTGCAGGCAGCATGGGACCTCGGCGACCGACTCTGGACCAAGTACGATGAACTGTGGTGAGACAGCAGGAGGAACGACCATGGTGGTGAACACCGTCACGGTCTTTGTGAAGCCAGAACACGTGCAGGACTTTATTCAAGCGACCGCCGAGAATCATGAGGCTTCCGTGAAAGAGCCCGGCAACCTGCGCTTTGATGTGCTGCAGTGCGCCCACGACCCCACGCGCTTTCTGCTGTATGAGGCCTATGAATCAGAAGAAGCGGCAGCGGCCCACAAGCGAACGCCGCACTACCTCAAGTGGCGCGACACGGTGGAGCCGTGGATGGCCAAGCCGCGCGAAGGGGTACCTCATCGCGTGCTCTTCCCTGCGGACCGGAGCCAGTGGTGATGGCAAGTTTTTCATTTTCTCGCACGCCGCGCATCGTGTTCGGCTGCGGGAGCGTGGCGCGCCTGCCTGAGTTGGTAGCGCAATTCGGCTCGCGCATTCTCCTCGTCACGGGAACGCAGGCCCTCTCCGCCTCAGGCAAGTTGCAGGAAATCATGGCCGCGCTGCGGCGTGTGGGCGTCGTGGTGGAACACCTCACCGTGGCTGAAGAGCCGTCGCCACAACTGGTGGACGAGGCAGCCGAAGCTCTCCGCCCGAAAAGTGTGCGGGTGGTGGTGGCCGTGGGCGGGGGCAGCGTGTTGGATGCCGGCAAGGCCATCTCGGCCATGCTCCCCGAAAACGGCACAGTGGCCGCTTTCTTGGAAGGGGTCGGCCATCCGGAGCGACATAGTGGCAAGAAAGTGCCCTTCATCGCCGTGCCCACCACTGCCGGCACCGGGAGCGAAGCGACCAAGAACGCCGTGCTCACCAGGCGCGGACCAGGCGGGTTCAAAAAGTCCTTGCGCCATGAGCACTTTGTTCCTGACGTCGCCATCGTCGACCCTGTGCTGAGTTGCACCTGTCCCCCAGAGCTGACTGCGGCCTGCGGCATGGACGCCTTTACGCAGCTTCTGGAGTCGTACGTGAGCAGCAAGGCCTCGCCGCTCACCGACCTCCTGGCTTTGCAAGGCATGGAGCGCGTGCGCGACTGCCTGGAGCGCGCAGTGACAAACGGTGCGGTGGACATCGAAGCGCGTGAGGGGATGGCCTACGCCGCTCTGCTCTCCGGACTGACACTTGCCAATGCCGGTCTGGGCATCGTCCACGGCCTGGCAGGGCCACTTGGCGCCTTGGCCCCGATACCTCACGGCGTAGCCTGCGGCACATTGCTGGCCGCCGCTACCAGGATGACCATCGCTTCCCTCCGCCAGGCGGATGATGAACAAAGCCGCCTCGCATTGGAAAAGTATGGGACAGTTGGCGCGTTGCTGACCGGCGAAAAAGGCGACGTGCTCACGCAGTGCTGGAGGCTGGTCGACGAGATGGAAAGGTGGACGGAGCGCTTTCGCCTACCGCGCTTAGGAAGTTACGGCCTGGACGAAGCGCTGCTTCGGGAGGCCGCCAGACAGGGCGAGAACAAGAATAACCCCGCGGCCCTCAGCGAGGAACAGCGACTGGCACTGCTGCGGGAGCGCCTGTAGGAGCTTTATCCGCGAGGCGGGGCCGCCAACAGCGCATCGATGCGCGCCCAGAGCTGATGCTTGCCATGGCCGGTGCGCGCCGAGAAGCTGATCAGTTCGTCCACCCCCAACGGCGCCAGCAACTGGCCATTGCGCGCCTGCTGCTGAAGAAGCTGCGACCGGGACAGTTTGTCACTCTTGGTAGCGACAACCACTGTCGGTAGACGCAACTTCTGCAACCAGGCGACCGTCTGCAGGTCCAGTGGACTCAGTTCGTGGCGGGCATCCGTGATGAGCACGACACCGCGCAGCGCCGCGCAGCCTTCCAAATAGGCGGTCACCAGCTCCCCCCACTGCTCGCGCGCCTGGCGCGACACCTGCGCAAAGCCGTACCCGGGCAGGTCCACGAAGTAGACGGCGTCGTTGATCAGGTAAAAGTTCAAATGGCGGGTCTTGCCCGGTGTGCTGCTCACCAGCGCCAGCTTGCGCCGGCCCACCAGACAGTTGATGAGGCTGGACTTGCCCACGTTCGAGCGCCCAGCAAAGGCGACCTGCGGGCGCTCATCGCGGGGCAGCTGCGTCAGCACAGCGACCGTGCGCGCAAATTCGGCCTTGGTCACTTTCATCCCGTCCCCTCCCTCTTGCACGCACTCGGCTCACTGCAACGGCCCGTGCTGCCTGTTGCCGCTCCTCGGCCTGCGTCAGGCAGTCTTGCGCACCCTTCGCTGGTAGACCGGCTGGGCGCCGTTGAGGACCACCTCGCGGGTGATGCGGCATTCCACGACATCCGTCATGGACGGCAGAGCATACATGATGTCCAGCATCACCCGCTCCATGGTGGAGCGCAGACCACGCGCGCCTGCCCCTCGCTTCATGGAAAGGTCGACGATGGCCTCGAGAGCCTCGCGGTCGAATTCCAACTTGACGCCGTCTAACTCGAACAGGCGCTGGTACTGCTTGGTCAGCGCGTTTTTAGGTTCAGTGAGAATGGCCAGTAGGGCATCGCGGCTCAGCTCGTCCAAGACGCTGATAATGGGCAGGCGGCCGATGAATTCCGGGATGAGACCGAAGTTGAGCAAGTCCTCCGGCTCCACCTGGTGCAGCAGTTCGCTCACTTCCTTCTTCTGCTTGGCGGTCACCTTAGCGCCGAATCCGACCGTGCTCTTGCCCACGCGTGCCGCAATGATTTTCTCCAGACCACAGAACGCCCCGCCACAGATGAAGAGGATGTTGCGCGTGTTGACGTTAATCAGAGGCTGCTCGGGGTGTTTGCGCCCGCCTTTGGGCGGCACTGCGGAGATCGTCCCCTCCAAGATCTTGAGCAACGCCTGCTGTACTCCCTCGCCGGAAACATCGCGGGTGATTGAGGGATTGCCATCCTTGCGCGCAATCTTGTCGATCTCGTCGATGTAGACGATGCCGCGCTCGGCGCGCGCCACGTCATAGTCCGAAGCTTGCAGCAGGCGTACCAGGATGTTCTCCACATCCTCGCCCACGTAGCCGGCCTCGGTCATGGTGGTGGCATCGGCAATAACGAACGGCACTTGCAGGAAGCGGGCCAAGGTCTGCGCCAGGAGCGTCTTGCCGGTGCCGGTGGGGCCGATGAGGAGAATGTTGCTCTTGTCGATCTCCACCTCGTGGCGGCTACTCTGGGAGGAGATGCGCTTGTAGTGGTTGTACACGGCCACCGCCAGGTTCTTCTTCGCCTGCTCCTGACCGATGACATAGTCGTCCAGCTCTTTCTTGATTTCCGCAGGCGTGGGGATGCGACGCACCTCGCGCGGAGCACGCTGCGCCCGCATCTGCATCACCATGCGGCTGGCGCTCTCCACGCACTCGTCGCAGATATTCACCTCCGGGCCGACGACGATGCTCTCCACCTGGTGGGAGTTGCGGCCACAAAAGGAACAAATGTACAACCGCTTGCGCGCCTCGTCGCTCATAAGTGCACTCCGCTACAAACCAGCGGCAGCCGTCCTCTCGTGAAGTACGTCACTTGCTTGCCTTCTTCCTTGCCAAGCCTTTGCGGGTAAGGACCTCGTCGATGATGCCGTATTCCTTGGCCTCTTCGGCGGACATGAAGAAGTTGCGGTCCGTGTCGCGCGCAATCTTCTCCACCGGTTGCCCTGTGTGCTCGGCGAGAATCTCGTTCAGCTTCTCGCGCAACAAGAGGATTTCCTTGGCGTGAATCTCGATGTCCGAGGCCTGCCCCTGGGCGCCGCCCATAGGCTGGTGGATCATGATGCGCGAATGCGGCAGGGCGGAGCGTTTCCCCTTGGCGCCAGCTGCCAGCAGCAACGCGCCCAGGCTGGAGGCCTGCCCCATGCAAATGGTCGCCACATCCGGCTGAATGTATTGCATCGTGTCGTAAATGGCCAGACCGGATGAGACGATGCCACCCGGGGTGTTCAAGTACAGGTAAACGTCTTTTTCCGGATCCTCCGCCTCCAGGAACAGCATCTGCGCGATGACCAGGCTCGCCACGGCATCGTCAATGGCCGTGCCGATAAAGATAATGCGCTCCTTGAGGAGGCGGGAGAATATGTCGTATGCGCGTTCTCCTCGACCCGTCTGTTCAATCACAATTGGTACCAGACCCATGTCGTCACCTCACCTGTTCTCTCGTCAAAACTGCCCAGAAGGGCTTGCCGTTACCACCAGAGGAGCTGCTCCATGTTCCTTGTGCTTCACCTTGCGCTCTTTGATTTTGGCGTGGCGGGCGATGACATCCAGCACGCGCTTTTCCAGCAGGCTCCGTCGAATACGACGGCGCATCTTCTCATCGATTTGCTCGAAGCGATCCGCACGCCCTTCGCCCTTTGCTCGTTCGCGCATGGCCGCGATTGCCTGTTCCACGTCTTGGTCCGTGACCTCGATTCCCTCTGCTCTGGCAATCTGGTCGCGGATGAGCTCCCACTTGACCCACCAAATGGCATCCGGGCGCAGCTTTTCGCGCAGCGTCCTCTCATCCAGGCGGCGGGTGCTCTCCTTGCGCGCCACCTCGATGAGCCCGTCCAGGTACGCCTCCACCATGTGAGCAGGAGCATCAAAGTTGTTGGCCTTGATGACTTCGTCCATCAGGCGCCGTCGCAGCTGCTCCTCGGCCTCTTCGGCATAGTGGGCGGCCAACTGCTCTCGCACGTAGCTGCGCAACTCCTTAAGGGACTCGAAATCCCCCACGTCCTTGGCCAAATCATCATCGATGTCCGGAAGCTCTCTCTTCAGGATCTCCTTGACAGTTACCTCGAACAGGTCTTCGACCTGTCGCGGGGGTTCGTTTGCTTGAGCAGGAGGTGCCGGACGCACCAGCCGGACGCGTCGCCTTTCGCCCACTTGCGCCCCCAGGAGCTGACGACTGAAGGAGGCATGCTCTTCAGTGGCCGGCGATTCGCGCAGCTCGAGGCGTCGGTCCTCATACCGCTCCCCCAGAATGGGCACCCCGGTGCGGTCCAAGCGTTGCACATCGATGGTCACGATATGCCCAAGCTCGGCGCCGCCTTCCACTGCGGTGATCATCGCGTTGTCGCGGCGGATCTTCTCCAGCATCTCGTCCACGTCTTGGTCGCTCACCTGGTAGACTTCGTGTTCCACCGTGAGTCCCTTGTAGTGCTCCACGCGGATCTCGGGCTCCACGTCCACCAGAAGCGTCACCGTTAAACCGTCGTTGGGGTCGAACTTCGTCTCAGTGATGCGTCCAGAGCCAACCGGCTTCAGGCCATATTGGTCGATAATGCCTGGATAAACCTCCGCGACCAACTCCTCAAATACCGCCGCTTCGATCTCTTTGCCAAACATCTCCCGAAGGAGCGAGCGGGGCACCTTGCCCTTGCGGAACCCCTGCAGTGCCACGCGCTTCTGGTATTGGGCGTAGGCCTCCTCCAACTTGGGCGTCACCGCCTCCGCCGGAAAAGCGATGGTCACTTGCTTCTGCCACTGTTCTCTGTCCTGAATGTCGACTTGCAATAGTCTCTCCTCATCCTATCCTTTTGCAAAAAAAGAACCGCTGAGCGGTTTCAGATTCTCCTCGCCATCTTGATCTGCACCACTAGCAGAGGCAGGGCGAAGGCACCTCCTGCGCGCTCTAGCCTGCAAGGAGCGCGCCCTCAGTCGCCTGGTGCGAGAGGGGGGACTCGAACCCCCACGCCGTAAAGGCACTAGATCCTAAGTCTAGCGCGTCTGCCAAACTCCGCCACTCTCGCCAAACGCGGGGTTAATATACATATTTTTGCCTGCATTGTCAACCGTTTTGTCCTGGCGGGAACGACAGCGTTCGGGGTGCCTGCTGACCACTGCCAAGGCGCCTGCGCCGCCGCAAAACAGAAGAGGCCCCAGCTGCGGGGCCTCCAGAGCCTATTACCTGCCAGGTCTATTTGCGCAGCTTGTACTTTTCCAGCTTGTTGTACAGGGTGCCGCGGCTGACGCCGAGGATATCGGCGGTCTTGCTGATGTTCCCTTTGGTCTCCGTGAGCACCTGCTCGATGAGGGCCTCTTCGGCCGCTTCCAGACGGCGGTCTTCCAGCCGGAGATGGATCACCTTCGGATCTGCAGGGGGAAGGATTTCTTCTGGGAGGTCGGCAACTTCCACCTTCTCGCCGCGCGCACGGATGACCGCCCGCTCCACCGCATTGCGCAGCTCGCGCACATTGCCCGGCCAGTCGTACCGCGTGAGCACCTCCTCCGCCGCGCTGGAGAAGCCGCGGATCCGCTTGCCTGTGGCGTCGCAATAGTAGTCGAGGTAGTACTCGGCCAATGGCAATATGTCATCAGGGTGGCGACGCAGAGGCGGGATGTTGACAGACACCACGTTGAGCTTGTAGTAGAGATCCTCGCGGAATTTCCCCTGGTCAACCAACTCGGCCAGGTTCTCCCGCGTTGACGAAACTAAGCGGACATCCAGCCCGTAGGTGGTCACTCCGTCCGGCCCTTGGATTTCGCGCTCCTGCAGCGCCTGCACCAGCCTGGCCTGAATGGGAACCGGCAGAGCCGCCACCTCATCCAGGTAAACCGTGCCGCCTGTGATCAAGGGACTGCTGTGCACTGGCGGGCGTCGCAGGTCGGCCGTCTCTGGATCGTTGGTGCCGAAAAGTTGCGCCTCCAGCTGGTTGCTGTTGAGGGTACTGCAACTAACTTTGAGATAAGGGTTGAGACGCCTGGGACTCAAGCAGTGAATGGTGCGACTGAACAGCTCTTTACCCGTGCCAGGCTCCCCCATGAGCAGGATGGGGGCGTTGGAGTTGGCAACGGTTCCCACCTGGTGGCAGACATTGCGCATCCGCCTGGAGACGCAGACGACGCCGCTAAACCGGCATTCGCGGCAGTGACCGAGAAGGAGGGCATCGCTGAGGCCGCGCCTCGCCACGCGCTCAGCAGTGCGCTCCAGGGCAAAGAGCACCTGCGAGGGACGAGCCGGCTTGAGCAAATAGTCAACCGCGCCGTTCTTCAGCGCGACGATGGCATCGTTGATGGCCCCGTAGCCGGCCATCACCACTACGGCGCACTCGGGTTGTTCGGCGCGAATCCTGCGCAGCAGCCTGACTTCCTCCACCGGCGGGGTTTTCATCGACAGGAGGACAAAGTCGTACCGTTCCCCGCGCCCCAGTGCCTGCCACGCCTCTTCGAGTGTCCTGATGGCGACGATCGCCATCCCCTTCCGCGCCAAGGAGGCCTCTACCAGCGCCACCAGGTTCACATCCTCATCCACAAACAGGACCCTCTTCTCGCGCTCCATGTCGCCTTCCTCCCAATCCACGCGCATAGTTCTCCGGTGCGGAATCCTGGGCGCGACGCCGGTTTCAGCCCCGGACCCTGCGGGAACGAGCGGGTTATCGCAATGAGTGCAACCTCTGAACCAGATGGAGTCGCCGCGTGGGTCTCTGCGGCGAAAAAGCTCCGTTCACGGCAGATGATTTTCGGGCAATGATCATACCAAATGCCTTGAGCACTCCCCCGCAGCTTCCACCTCCCTTTCGACCCTACTGAGACGCTGAGGGTCGAAAATGCTCCAAATATATACACAATTCTCGCCAAAAAGTCAAGCAAATTCCCAAAAAAACCGTGAGTGGGAGCCTCCACCGGTTCCGTCTCCGGGTCACTGCGGCCTCGCGCAGGGACAAAAAAGGCGCGGAGTTTCGGTTGCAACTCACCGCGCCTCAAGATGGAAAAGCAAAGTGTTTCAGAACAAAACAGTGTCTCCCGCTGAGACACGCACTGCGCATCTCAATGGCGGCACCGCCACTCATGTCAGATCTGTGGTCAACGCCTGGCTGCTATGCTACTCTCCGTGTGCACAAGACGCAGGGTTTTGGTGCTCGCCCCGTAGGAGAAGCGCATCGGCTGCGACACATCAAACCATTCAGGCAGCAGGAGTACCACCTGCCGCACTTCGTTGGCAGCGAGGAGCCCACCAGCCGCACGCTGTCCGTCCAAGGAGAAGAGATCGCGCTCCTCGCCCACTACGACCGGTGTCCACTCACGACCACCCTGGGCAACCCGAATCCGGTCGGGGTCAAAATACGAGCCCTGCGGCGCGAGAGCCGAGACAGACAGTAGCAGTGGAATCACCTCCGCCCCCATGCTCTCGCGGGCTATGGCTACGAATTTATCGCTGTAGGCGACCGTAATGGTCAGCGCTCCGTCGCTAAGACTGGGACGCATGACCATGGTGCGCAAATGCACGTTGGCATCCATCCGCGTAGAAAGCTCAACTGCGGCGTTGGTGAGTGCACCTCCTCTGCCGCTCGTGGCAAAGGCACCCGCCGCCATCACACTCATGAGAAACAGGCTCAGCGAGAGTCGTCGTACCATGCGTTCCTCCAAGGTCAGCACCGTCCCTTTCTGCACCTTGGAGGTACAATCTTCGTGCCACAAGAGGATCTCAGTGAGCAGGTGGGATAAGCGGTAGATTTGCAAAAGCGTTGCGACCTGGCGCCTTCGGCTGCACCATGGCCTCGACTGCTCGGCGGAGAAACGCTGTTCAGGCGTGAGACAAAGGCGACCGGCGCCGCCAGCGGTCCGGCACGCCGCGCAACAGCAGGCGCCCGATCAGCATGAGCAGGGCGAGGGCAGCCACTGCCGCCTTGTACTTGACCGCATCGCCATAAGGGCCCAGGGCATACACCACTGTCCCCCAAAGCAAAGGCCCGGTGATGGCTGCCGCCTTTCCCGAAAGCGAGTACAGGCCGAAGAATTCGCCCAACCTGGCCGCCGGGACGAGCGTCACCAACAGCGGCCGAGCGGAGGTCCAGGTACCGCCCAAAAACATGCCGATGGCGCAGGCAAGACCCCAGAAGAGCGCCCTGCTGTTGATGGCTACCACCAACGCAAGGCAGACGATCCACCCGGTGAGCACCACAGTGAGAGCCGACTTGGGACCCACCCGATCGGTGAGAAAGCCGAAGAGAAAGGAGCCGATGGCAGCGGCAGTGGTAGCTACCAAAAAGAACGGCACCACCACGTCACTGGAGAAGCCCACCACTTTCACGGCGTACACCGCCATGAAAATGATAATCGTCTCCACGGCCTCCTCGTAGAAGAATTTGGCTGCCAGGAAGCGCAGCACCCCAGGCGTTTCTTTCGACTTGGCCAGCCCCGCCACGATGCGCTGCACCGTTGCCTCGAACTCATGCGCACCGGGAAAGACCGGATGCAACACCTTGTGCACCACAAACCGGTGGTAAGCAGCCAGGACGTTGCCCACCTCGACGCGGCCGGATTTGCTCTGCACCCGCCTGGTTGCAAAACGCCACAGAACGCAGCCTCCTACGGCGAGGGGCATGCCAAGGAGAAAAGGAAGATACGCGGCGGCTGGCAGCGCGGCCCGCAGCGAGTTTCGCGCCACATCCACCGCCTTTGCCGGTACTGGCTGACGGTCGCGCACAAAGACGAAGGTAGGTATCGCCGTGATCAGAAAAAGGAATGCAGTAGGGAGGAAGCTTCCGGCGTGTCCCCACCCCTCCTCACGTCGGTACAATCGCCAACTGGAGATGTCTTCATTGGCGGGCGGCCGCCAACGCACCATCACTGCGCGGCGTGCCCCTCCCCCCTGGAGCACCAAGGTCGTGTCGCGCGCTTCAACACGGATGCGCGGAGCCCACACCTTTCCCTCCGCGTCAACAGCCTTCAAGGAATAGCCATAGTGAGCATCGCGGTCTACGCCGAGGTCAAGGTAGGCACGCTCCCCACCCTCCAGGCGGGCGACCTCCACCTCTTGCCCGCGCAAGAACGGCACCTCAACCCCAAGGAACTCTATCCCGCCGGTGACGAAGGGCATAACCACCAGCAGGCCGAAAAAGCTGCCAAGGTAACCCACAGCAACCCCGTACCCGGAAATCTTGCCCATGGTGCGCGGGGTACTGACTTCTGGCAAGAGGGCGTTGTAGAAGACCAGGCTCCCCTGATAGGCAAAGTTCGCCAGAATGTAGAACACGAGGGCACACGAGGCGGCGGCGAGCACGGGCATGCGGAGCACACCGACGATGCCGATCATGGCCGTGCCCGACACGCAGAGCAGGGTCAGCGTGATGAGATACGGCATGCGCGCCCGGAAACGGTCCGAGACCACCCCTAAGACCGGCATGGTGAGTCCTACCAGCGCCATGGAGAGCGAGTTGCCCACACTCACCCAGATGTCCTCCATGGCAAGGTTGACCGTCATCCACAGCGGGAAGTACATGGTCACCACATTCATGGAGTAGATGGTGTTGGCAAAGTCGTAGAGGATCCATGAGGCAACGGCACGGGCAGGTGCACGGCGCATGCTGCCTTACTCCCTGTGTGCTGGGCATGAGGATGCGGAAGCGAGCGGCGCAAGAAGCGCCGCTGCCGGCTACTCGCGGGTGACTTGTCCGATCAGACGCACCAAGCGGTTGGTGAGACCGCGAAAACTCTTGTGGGGAGCTACCACGGCCGCCAACACCGCTGGCTGCCCAAACGCCTGGACGAAGCGCAAGACAATCTTTCGCCCACCTTCGTCTTCGAGCAGCACCTCGGCCAGTTTCGCCATTCCTCCCAGCTGCGTGGCGGTCCGTTGTACCTGGTCCAACACGATGGCGATCTCTGCCAAGAGATCTTGATTGACCGGGGTCTCCCCGGCCACCCCGGCAAGTGGCAGGCCATCGATGGTGAAGAGATAAGCCGCTTCATAATGCCCAAGGCGAATGAGCTGGAGCATCTGCTGCTCGATGACCTGCTGTGGCCCCTGCGCTTGCGCGCCCTCCTGTGGGGCCACCAGCGGCTGCGCGTCAGCCTTGTCAAAGTTCAGGTGGAGCATCCCTCCTGGCTCCTATCGAACACCATGGGTAGCATAGGCGGCTGACCGTGGCTCGCCCCTCTGCACATGGGCGACCACGCTATTGATGCACGCCCGCAGCGATTCGAACACCCCTATCCCCTGCGGCGCCACCGCCTCGAAAAAGGGCACGTTGCAGAAGTTGAGCTTCTCCTGCAGAATCGGCACCGGGAGGACATTTGGCAGGTCGCGCTTGTTGTACTGCATCACCCAGGGAAATTCGGCAAGGGTCGTGCCGCGACCGATCAGATACTCTTCGAGCTCAGCCATGGAGGCGAGGTTATCGCTCAACCGCTCTCTTTGCGAATCGGCAACAAACACGATCCCATCCACTCCCTCCAGCACGATTCTGCGGCTGGAACCGTAATAGACTTGGCCCGGCGTCGTGTAGACGTTGAAGCGCGGCCGCAGTTGTTTGATGCGACCCACCTCCAGGCGCAGAAAGTCGAAGAACAGCGTTCTCTCTTCGCGTGTCCTCAGGGAGATGAGCTCCCCACGCAGCCTGGGATCGATGTGCTCATAAATGTAGAGCAGGTTGGCGGTCTTGCCACCCAATCCAGGACCGTAGTAAACGATCTTGAAGATGATCTCATTTCGGGCTGTGTTGATGAACATACCGCAGGTCAACCGCGAAAGGACCGCTCCAGCTCGCGCTTCAGCAGCTCGCCGAATTCCATGTCCAGGAAGCGGGCGGCTTCTTCTTCTGCGCGGCGCGCCTCCTCAAGGATGCGATTGAGCAGAGCAACGGCCTTGTTGGCAAAGACGCGCACAATCCCCAACGCAACTGACGGGTCGAAAACAATGAGCAGCAGGTAGCTACCGCCCACGCTGGCGATGTAGACGTTGGCCCGCGTTCCCTCATGGAACAGGAGGCGGAACTTTCCTGGTTCGCCAAGCAAGCGGGCGATTTCGGCGGTGGCGGAGAACTCCCCCGCAGCCAGCGCCGTCAGCGAAGCAATGTCCAGGTCCGCCCGCGCACCTCCTTGGCAAATGGGGTGGCCGTTCATGTCCGCAAAGACGATAGTGCGCGCTCTGGTTTTCGTGACCAGCTCGGTGACAATGGAGCGGATCTCGGCATAGTTGGACTCTGATAAGAGAATCCTCTTGTTGTCCGCATTAGGCGCAAGATCCATACCAGGCCTCCCCATGGTGGTCGGCTTCTCTGCGGTTGCCGGCATTGAGGCGCATCTTCTGAACCGGCCATTCCAGGCTGGACGAGTCAACGGCCGAGCGCAAGTCGGTCGGCCAGATACGCCGGAAGCCCTGCCGCAAGAATCTTCTCCTGTGTGCTTTCAAATGCGTAACCAACACGCACCAATTCGAAAGTCAACTCCTCTGTGTCGAAGACACCAAAGCAGGCGTCAGGATTGCCGTCGCGGGGTTGACCCACGCTCCCCACGTTGATGAGATAGCGCCGACCCTTTGCCAGCACCACCTTCTGTTCTGTGTTGACCCCTATCTGCCCATCCTCGCCCAGCTCGAGCACTACAGGCACATGGGAGTGTCCCAGGAAACATATCTGTTCGCCAAAAGCGGCAAAGCTGCGTCGAGCATCGTCGAAGGTCTCAAGGTAGTACCACTGCTCTGGGGCCTCCGGGGTGGCATGCACGAAAAGAAGGCTCTCCCTTCGGTAGAGATATTGCAGCCCGCACAGGAATTCCCGGTGATCTTCGCTGAGCACCTTCCCCGTCCACGCCGCCGCCACCCGTGCCATCTGATTGAAGTAGTTGGTGTCGGTGAGGCCAACGCTGGCAAAGTCGTGATTGCCGGCAATAATGACCGAGGCCCGGTTGCGCACCAGGTCGATGCAGTCGTTGGGGTCAGGGCCGTAGCCGACGATGTCCCCCAGGCAGAGCACATCGTCCACTTGCAAGTCATCGATGGTCTGGAGGACCGCCGTGAGCGCTTCGAGATTGCTGTGAATATCGGAGATGATTGCCATGCGCATCGCCAGGACCTGCTCGCGTGTGTGCTCCCAGTTGTGGGCAGTAATATACGACCCGTACAGCCAGAAAGCAAGCACTATTTCAGCGATTTTCGCAGCTGCCGAGCCCAGCGCAAAGCCCTGCAAATTCGGCCCTTCGCGAGGCTCGATGAGACTGCGGGCCGAGACTCACCACCTCCATAATGCCCCAGGGTGTCGGTTCGCCGCAACCCCGGGTCAGGTCCGCTGCTCCACTCTTTGCTCCTGGCCGTTGCGCGGAGGCCTGCCTACAGCATCCAGACCGGGTCTATGTCCACGGCGACGCTGACGCTCTGGTCCTTGTGCTGCTTGTGGTAGCGTTGCAGCGCCTGCCTGAGGGCGGCATTCATGGCGCGGCCTGCGGGATCTCTGCTCTTCGCACCCTTCAGCACCACCTGCCAGCGATAGTGGCGCTGCAAGCGGACCAGCGGCGCTGGGAGCGGGCCAAAACAGCGAAAGGGCATGCCTTCCTTTGGCAACAGGTCGAAAAAGCTCCTGGCCGCTCGGGCTGCCTTCTCCTCTTTCACACTCTTGAAACAGACCACTGCCAATCGTCCAAACGGCGGGTAACCAAGCACGCGGCGATCTTCAATCTCCTGCAGGTAGAAGCCTTCAAAGTCGTGATGCTGCGCAAAGCGCAGGCAGTAATGGTCCGGCGAATACGATTGGATGACGACCTCTCCGCGCTTGTCTACCCGGCCAGCCCTGCCGGCCACCTGGGTGAGGAGCTGAAAAGTCTGCTCGGCCGCGCGAAAATCCGGGAAGAACAGGCCAGTATCTGCCGAGATCACCCCGACCAAGGTCACCCGCTGAAAGTCCAACCCCTTAGCCACCATCTGCGTGCCCAGGAGAATGTCGAATTCGCCGCGCTCAAAGCTCTCCAGAATCCGGTCGTGGGCACGCCGCCCCTTGGTTGTGTCTAAGTCCATGCGCACCACCCGCGCCTGGGGGAAAAGCTGCGCCAACGTCTCCTCCACCCGCTGCGTGCCCGTGCCCTTGAACAAGATATCGGCGCCGCCGCAGTTTGGGCAGACCGTGGGCGCGCGTTTACTGAAGGAACAGTAGTGACACCGCAGGGTACGGTCGTGCATGTGAAAGGTGAGGGTGACGTTGCAGTTGCGGCATTGCTCCACGTGCCCGCAGTCCCGGCACTTGATGAACGTCGCGTAGCCCCTCCGATTTTGCAGAAGGATCACTTGTTCACCGAGCGACAGTTTCTCCTTGATCTTCTCCTGCAGGAGCTGGGAAAAGACCACCGGTTGGCGCGGACTGCCGCCACGGCGCTCTGCGGTCATGTCCACGATGGTCACCTCGGGCATGGGCACATGGTCGATGCGGTGGGTGAGTCGCACCAGCTGGTACTTCTGCGTCTGGGCGTTGTAGTAGGTCTCGAAGGACGGTGTGGCGCTCCCCAGGACGACGACCGCGTTGTTCAACTTGGCGCGCATGACTGCCACATCGCGGCCGTGGTAGCGCGGGTCCGTGTCCATCTGCTTGAAGGTGGCCTCTTGCTCTTCGTCCACCACCACCAGGCCGAGGTTCTGCACCGGCGCGAAGATTGCCGAACGCGGCCCGATGACGATGCGATGCACCCCTTGGCGGACGCGCCGCCAGGCATCGAACCGCTCCCCCGGCGAGAGGCGGCTGTGCAACACGGTCACCTGGTTCTCGAAGTGAGCCCGAAAGCGTGCGACGATCTGCGGCGTGAGGGCGATTTCCGGCACTAAGACGATCGCGCTCTTTCCCATGCTCAGGGCACGGCGGATCGCCTCGATGTACACTTGCGTCTTGCCGCTGCCGGTGACGCCATGCACCAGTAGGGCGGAAAACCTGCCCGCATTCAGCCCCTGGGTGATGAGGTCCAGCGCCTGCTGCTGTTCTTGAGTGAGCACCACCGCCTTTGCTTCGGGAATTGGCGCGCGATCGTAGTAGTCGCGCGATACCTCCCGCTGCACTACCTTCACCAGGCCCGCCTTGAGCAGAGCAGCGACCGACTGGCCAGAGGCACGGGCGGCGCGCAGCAGGTCCGCCAGGCTGGTCTCATGCCCCTCGCTTGCCAGCAGGACGCGCAGGCATTCTGCCTGGCGCGGTGCCCGGGTGGCGAGCTCCCCCACCATCGTGTGCCACTCTTCGGCAGAGCGACCGTCCTGCAGCACCACCCATCGCTCCGTGCGCACGCCCACGGCTGCCTTCGGCAGGACCTCGTCCACCTTGACCAACCCCTGCTCCTGCAGCTGCGCCACGGCGCAGGACAGACCGCGCCTTCCCACCTTTCGCTCCAGTTGCACCGTGCTGAGTGGGCTCTTGGCCATCAGCGCGCGCAAGATGAGCGCCTGCCGCGGTGCACGCTTTTCCATGGCAGGCAGCAGGTCAACGTCGACCTCTTTCACCAGGCTCACCATCCTTCGCGATTCCTGATGGATGCCTGCGGGGAGGGCGGCCTTCAAAACTTCACCCAAAGGACAGATGTAGTAGTCGGCAATCCACCGGCAGAGCTGCAGCATCTCCTCGGCGAAGAGCGGCTCCTGGTCCAAGATGTCAACAATCTCTTTGAGCTCGGTCAGATCGCTGCGCTCGGCAAGTTGCACGACAAAGCCAGTCAGGCGGCGCCGGCCGAACGGCGCCAGCACCCTCTGCCCCACCTTGAGGTTGCCACGCAACTCCGCCGGTACGCGATAGGTGAAAGCGTGGTCAACGGGGATCGGGAAAACGATGTTCGCGTATCCTTGCACTCCTCACCCTGACGTGGCAACGCACCAGCACCGCCGCACGATTCCGGGCTTCACTGCTCTGGCGCCAAGTAGCGATGGCCCAGCTCTCTCAGACGCTCCTTCTCAGCCTCGCTGGCATCCAGGCTCTGCAC
>JACIZP010000239.1 GCA_014359355.1 Calditrichota bacterium
GTCTCCAGCAGGCCGATGTGCCGGGGATGCGAGCCTGGCAGCGCAGACGAGCGTTTCAGGCTCATGCCCTTGCCCTTCAGACGCACGCCCCGGCCGAAGAGCTGGATGATCTGGGAGCCTTCCTGCCGGCCGATGTTGAGCAAGCCCATGGCGGAAACGCGCCATGAATTCCAGCCTTCCATGAATTTCTTGGCGCCGATCAACACGTGGATGCGGGAGTCCGGCCGGTTGATGTCGTCAAAGAGCGAGCCGCTGATGGCTTCCTCTTCAATAGTGATCTCTGGAGCCTGTTCGCCAACCAGTTTCTTGAAGGCCGACGTATCGCCGATGTAGATGAGGCCGAAGTAGTCATCCGCCCCGGCGGCCTTTAGGCCGATTTCGCCCTGGCTACCACGGATGTCGGCCAGATGCAGCCCGCCGCCCCCCGCCGTGTGGAACACCCGACGCAGCATATCGCTGTAAAGCGCCGCGGGCGTCTCCCCCAGTTCGGTCAGGTACTTGAAGCGTTCCAGGAACACGTCCGAACCATCGGGCGCGACCAAACCACTCTTGCCCGCTAGCAGGTTCTTAATGGTTCCCACCGCCCAAGAGCGGTCTTGTAACACTTTGTGGAGAAACCGGGCGACGGTCAACACATCGCTGCGCTTTTGCCCCTGCCGGGTGTAAACGGCGTTGACCGTGCTGCCCACGAAAACCCACAGCGGTTTTTCCAGATTGTGGGGACGCAGTTCGTCGCGGTGTTCCTGGTACAGGCGCAACTGCTCGTAAAACGAAAGCAGGTTGCCCAAAAGCAGGATGTAAGTTTGCTCCTGGTTCGTATCGTCCCGCAGGTTGAGGATGCGAAAGTCCTTGCCGAAGCCGTCGCCGTAGAAGTAGCGGTAGGAGTAGTCGAAGAGGATGGCCTTGCCGTATTCTTTCGTCAGCTCGTCGTCGCCGGCCGCCGAAAGGGCCTGCCCGAAGGTGGCGCTGTACTCAAAGGTGAAGCCGGTCTCGCCCAGCGCGTCGCGGTAGCCACGCCACGCCTGTCCTCCGGCCCCCTTGTGCCCTTCGTCCACGAAGATCAGGTTGCGCCCCTCGAAGGCTTCCACCGGCACGCTGACGCCGCCACCGCGCTTTTCCTCCACCAGTTTGGTGATCTCCAGCACCTGCACTTCGTTGGGTTGGCGAAACAACCCGCTCTGGTTCAGGTCAAAGCGCCGTGCCGGGATGCCCGAAAGTTCCAGTTCCTGCAGATGCTGTTCCGAAAGCCCTTCGTTGGGGGTGATGAGCAGGATGTTGTCCAGGGGCTCGCGGTGGTAATGCAAAAACTGATAGTAGTTCAGGTGCAGGAGGAGCGTCTTGCCGCTGCCGGTGGCCATCCAGTAGGCCAGTTTGGTCAGGTCGTCCGCGGTGAAGGGTTCATCCTCTGGTTCGCCCGGCAGTTTGCGGGCATTGCGCTGTCGCACAAAGTCGTTCAGGTTGTCCAGAAGTTGGGCCTTGTGGTTGAACAAGCGGTCGAGCACGATCTCCGTGTACAGGGCGGCCAGATGCTGAAAGTAGCGCAAAGTGATGGGCTCCGGCCGGTGGCGGTTGATGCGCTCCAGATGCCGGCGGATGTTCTCGTCGTAGCGCGCCAGGTCCTCTTCGGGGATCTTGACCTCACTACCGCGGGCCAGCAGGTGGTGGTACAGGTGGCTATGGCCGTCGGACGCGTAGCCCTCGGCCACATCCTTGCAGTCCTCCAGCAGGGCCTTGTTGCTCTCGTAGCCGAACAGGCCGTTGAGCCAGGCCAAAAGCACCAGGCGATGTTCCAGTTTGGTGTATTGCTGGATGCCGTTCGAAATCCGCGCCATTGTCAATCGGTTCCCTGTAGTTGCAAGAATCCGCGCCGAATGACGTTGGCCATGCGCTTCCGACGTTCTTCCAAGAACGTCTGATAGTCCATTTCGTACCACCGCTCCGGGAGCGCGTGCAAGTCGTACATCTCACGAAGTTCTTCGACGGAGAATCGCCGCTCCATGTCGGGCACGTATTCCCTAGGAGGTTGGTCGGAGACCCTGATGTTGTCGCTCCACTCCACGAGGGCATAGTTGGCAGCCTGATTGATCAGGCGCCGTTCTTTGATCCCGATGCGTTGCAAATAGCGGCGGGGGAAGAGATGATGCCGCTCAAGCGCTGCTTTCTTTGCTTTTGTAGACGGGTCGAGCAGTTCTGCCACCTTCATCTTTGAATACAACACCGGTGCATTCAGCAAGCGAAGCGCTGCGTAGTAGGCGAATTGGCCGGTGCTTTGGGCAGCAGCCGTCTCCAGCTCGCTGGGTAAGGTGACCTCCCAATAGTCCCGCGTCAGAACAGCATCAATCTGCTGATCCAGAATGTTCACGAAATCGTCTGCTGTTTTCGCTCCTCGCAAAAGGGCCAGGTCCTGCTCCATCCGTGTTTCCGGCGATCCGGTATAGCGGCCGGTCAGAGCCGCCATGAAGAACCAGCGCGCCATCACCTCGCGCAGACGGTACGGATCCACTCCGAAATCGCGCTTGCCGATCAGCCAGAGCGCGTAGGTGTAGAGAATCGCCATGCCCGAAGAGATAATCTGCCCGCTGGGATAGCCGGCGCGCCGCAGCACCTTGAGGAATTCATGCCAGTTTTGCAGGTCCAAAGTATAGGCCTGAGCCTCTTGGAGGATTTGAAATTGCCGTTCGCGCTGTTCCACAGAGAATTGCCGCGTCTGCAAATCTTTGCCGCGCAGCAGGGAATAGACATGCTCCAACCGTGCCCGTCGGAAGCCCAGGGCAACACTAACGCGCAACAGTTGATCGGGATTGGGACGCAAGTAGTGATTGTACGGTGAAGGCTGGTTGTCCACAGGTGGTGTCTTGGCCCGGCGACAGAACTCCTCCAGCTCCTTGCGCCCCTCATCCCAGAACACAGACATCAGGGTGAGGATAAAGTCCGCCTGGTTCAGAGGCGTCCCCTTACTGTTGATGCGCACGAAAATCTCGGCCACCCGATCTTCATCCACGGAAGAAGAAACTTCCAGAGCGGTCAGAGGATACTCGATGAGCTTTTGCAATCGGTCGATGGCCACGGCCACCTGTTGCTCATCCTCCGAGGTCAATTCTCTCTTTTCTTTCAATCGCTGAAGATATGCTGTGGTGAAGGCGTAGGTGCTTGTGGAAGGTTCCCACAACTTGCTGATGTCGGCAATCCAAGCAACATCCCTTTCGATGGCTGGGTTGGTAACCTCAAATCTCTCCTCAAGTGGATTGAAAGCGATACGGATCCGTGTGCGGCGGAAGTTCTTGTCAATCACCGGCACGGCCTTAATCACCGCATACAGGGAGGTCAATCGCTGCTGACCGTCCACAATGAGCAGACGGGGGACTTTTTGTTTTTTGTCCTCGCCGATGGTGCGGTGTTCCCCCGGATAGCCGTTTTCCCAGAAGAGCAGGTAGCCGATGGGATAACCGCGGTACATGGAGTCGAAAAGGTCGCGCACCTTGCTGGTGCCCCAGACGAAGGGCCGCTGGATATCCGGCAGGCCGATTTCGCCCATGTCGATGTCTTCCAGTAGTTTTTTCAGGGTGTAATCTACTTTCTTGAAGAGTACGTCGGCCATGACTCAAGCCTCATTCCTCATTCCGAACAGCCGCGCCTTGAAGACGCCGTCCAGCGAGCGCGCACCGGGGATGTACGAATCGCCGTTCGTGAAGACTTCATCCGCGCCTTCGGTCAATCCCTGTCCAGCCACGAAAGCCGCGTCGCGTTCGTAATCCTCTTTCTTCCAGTCCTTGGTCTCCCGCCAGATGACGGCCACCCTGCGCCCGTCGCGCGTCGTGCCGCGGTGCACCAGATAGCGCCGCTCGCCGTCGTAGTGCACCTCTCGCTTCTCTACGTCTAGGCCGATGAGGTAGGCGAAGGTCTCCGGCAGGTCCACGGGTTGCTCGCGGGTTTCGCCGTCGCGGTGGATGCGCAGCTTGTAGAAGAAGGGGGTTTGCAGCTTCTCCACGTCCAGGAAGGTCTCGCTCTTCTTGCTCTCCCAGCGGAGCATGTAGCGCAGCAGGTACTCGTCGCCGAAGAGGGCCAGCGCCTTTTGGCCGTCTTCTTCGTCGAAAGAGATGTTGTTCAGCGCGTCCTCGTAGGACTCCAGGCGGATGACCTTCACAATGCGCGGCCCGCGCTCGAACTCCTTTTGGGTCGCCATGCGCTTGGGCTTGCCGTCCTTCCACTCCGGCGTGAAGGTCACCTTCTTGATGCGCGGCAGGAGCACGGTGTCAAAGTAGTGGCCCATTTCCACCAGGATGAACTTACGCCGCCCGCCGTCCTCGCGGTTAAGATTGATGACCGCATGCCCCGTGGTGCCGGAACCGGCGAAATAATCGACGACAAGGGCATTTTCGCCGTTGTTTCCAGCTCCGATAGTAATCACGCGTTGAAGAAGACGCGTGGGTTTGGGAGTACCGAACACTTGCTCGGATTCCGAGAGCATGCGCTTGAGTTCTTGTTTCCCTTCCTGGTTGTGTCCTACTTCCTTGTAGGTCCAGATGGTGAGGGGCGTAACGCCTTTTTTTGTTTCATAGAGAAAGCGCTTAAGCCGCGGTACGCCGTCCCCGTCCGACCCAAACCAGATGCGGTTATCAGCGATGAGTTTCTCAAGGCGTTCTTTGGAGACACGCCAGCAGTACCCTTTGGGCGGATGCACGACCCTTCCTGATGGCGTGGTGATGGGATAGTCGTATTCTGGAGAGTAGGTTTTTACGGAGAGGTTGTCGGACATCCACGGGCCGCGTGGGTCATTATCCGGGTTTTGGTAGCGCTTGTCCTGCTCCCCCGTGCGTGGTAACAGCCCCGGGCGCCACACTTCCTTTTGCTTCGCAAAAAGTATCAGAAAATCGTGGTTGTCAGAGAGCCATCGCGCATCGTTTTGTGGAGCATACTTTTTCTGCCAGATGATGTTGTTCACGAAGTTATCGGGGCCAAATGGGGTTTCAATCGTTTTCCGAAGCGCATCTTGTTCGCCATCGTCAATGCTCGCAAAAATCGCCCCATCCCCCCGCAGCCACTCTCGCCCCAGCGCCAGGCGATCGTGCATCATCGCCAACCAGCTCGAATGCTGGTAGTTGTCCCGATAGAGAAACTCATCGCTTCCCGTGTTATACGGCGGGTCAATGTAGATGCACTTCACACGCTCCCGGTACTTTTCCAGCAGCAGATTGAGCGCCTGCCAGTTTTCAGAATGCACCAGAAGGCCGTCGGTCATCTCGTCCAGGTTGTCAAACGAAGCCAGCAGGCGGTCGGTGAACTCCGGCGAAAAGTGGCGTGTGTCCAGCACCAGCGTGGGCTGGGTCTGCAGGAAGGCGATGCGGCCTTCCTTGGTTTCCAGGTCGCCGGTGAGCAGATCTTTGGGCATCTCGTGAATGCGGAAAAGCTCCCGCCACTCTTCCCA
>JACIZP010000240.1 GCA_014359355.1 Calditrichota bacterium
TCGTTGTCGTTGTGGAGTATGAGCAGCGGCGTGCGTACCTTGTCTGCCCAGAAAATGGGCGAGTTCTCAATAAACCGCAGCGGGGCCTCCCACAGCGTAGCGCCGATGCGGCTCTGGGTGCGCTCGTACTGGAACTGGCGCACCTTGCCGCTCTCCCAGCGGATGCCACCATAGGCGCTCACCATGTTGCACACGGGCGCCCCAGCCTCGGCAGCAGCGAAGATGTCGGTCTGGGTAATCATGTAGGCAACTTGGTAGCCGCCCCAGGAGTGGCCCTGAATGCCGATCGCCTGCGGGTCCACGTAGCCTTCGGCCACCAGCATCTGGATCCCGGGGAGCACACACTTGAGAGCGTCACGGCCAGGGAAGCCGGTTGAGTAGACGATGTCCGGCATCCAGAGGAGGTAGCCATTGCTCGCGTAGTAGCTGGGATTGATGGAGGTGCCAGGTCCCGGATGTCGGAACTGGTGCAGGGTCTGGTGCATCCGCTCGTAGATGTACACGATGAGCGGATAGCGACGGCTGGGGCTAAAATCCTCGGGTGTGATGAGCACCCCCTTGAGCTCAACCCCATCGGCATTGCGGAAGGAGCGAAGCTGGGCCTTGCCCCAGAGAAAGGGAGCTATCTGACGGCCAAGGTCAGTCACCTTGCGGAGCTCCTGAAAAGACGGGTCGCTCACCCACAGGTCCGGGTACTCGTCGAAGGCCGAGCGGGTGAGCAGAAGGACGTCAGCGGAGAGGGCCTTGCTTGGCGTGCCAAAGCTTCTATCGGCCGTGACCAGCCTCACCGGCGGCTGCTCTCCACTCAAGGAGTCGCGATAGAAACCCTCCGCCATGGTCTCTTCGTTCGTCGCCTTGAGGAGCAGCGGCTGCGCCGGGTCGATGGCTACCTCGTCGGGGTCGAGCTTCACGTAGCGGAACGAAATCTTGTGCGCGCGCCCCTGCCCGTCGGTTACGGAGCGCGCTGGCCTGCCGTCCGGAAAGAGCTCCCAGAGGTCATAGCGGTCGTACACCAGGAAGGAGCGGTCCCCTTTGGTCCAGCCGACGCTGCCGTAGGGCGGGGCAGGTTCTGGTGTGTCGTGCTCCTCGCGCGCAAAGGAGACGCCCAGTGTCGCAGTCAAGTTGCGGGACACGCCTCGGGCGACGTCGAAGCAGTACCAGTGGCCGCCGTCGAACCAGGTGACATATCTGCCCTCTGGTGACAGCTGTGCCCCGCCGCGCAGTTCCTTGCGCACCAACGTACGCTCCCCGGTGGCCGTCTTGACAACGTAGATGTCATGATACGCCGCGTCGTATGAGGCGCGGGCAGCGTAAGGCCACGGGTTTTGCGCAAAGGCCACCTTGCCCGTGCGCCCCAACTCCACGTCAGGCAGATCCTTGTCAGCCAGCTGGACAAACCGCTTGCGCTCGAGGTGGTACACGCATTCCCAGGTATTGTCCCGCACCTTCTTGGCCATCTTCTTTTGCTCAGGCTGCGGGTACGGGTCTTGCCAATGCCAGAGGTCGAACTTTGCCTCCTCGCGCAGCGAGTCCTCCTTGGCGGCAGGCTTGGCAATCTCCTTGATGCCGAACATCACCACCTTGCCGTCGTCACTGAAGGTGAGGGGCGACTTGTCGCTGACCGCCATGCCCTTGGGAAAGCCCGGCGTGGCAGTGTGGGAGACCCATACCGTAGCCTTTTGTGCGCCGACTGCGCAACCGCACAAGACAAATGTCGGCTCCTGCGCCTCCTGGTCGAACTTGTCGGTGAGGAACGCAAGCTGCGTCTCCTCCTTGTTCAGGGTCAGATGTTTGTACTCCCCTTTGCCGTTCATGAGAGGCACGCCGGCCGTGTCGCCAGGGTGGAGGAAGTAGGCCCCATCGCGCTCCGGGTGCTCCTTGCTGGAGACCACGTAGAAGAGGTAGCGGCCGTCCTTGGTGAAGCGATAGTCCACCACATCTTGCAGGACAGTTTTGCGCACGGTGTCGTCGATCGCCTGCACCACCAGCGGAGCCCCATAGGTGCGCTTTTTCTCGCGCTTCTTCTGCTCCTTTTCTTTTTCCTCTTTGCCCTGTTCTCCTTCGCCTTTCTTCTCCTCGGCTTCTTTCTTCTCGTGCAAATAGGCGATCCAGCCGGCTGCCTCTTTCAGCATGGCAAAGCTCTTGACTTCGTCCACCGTCTGCAGCGTCCCGTCGGAGAGGCTCAGAATGCCGAGTTTCTTCTTGGGCTTGTCTTTGGTGTTGGCCTTCTTGGCTGCCTTGGCCTTCTCCTTGTCGGGAGAAATGAGAAAGGCCACATGTCGCGCGTCCCAGCTGAAGGTCGCCGATGCCGCTTTGTGCGCTTCGGTCCCTTCGCCGGAATAGCCCACGAGCTGCCGGTACGTCTCCGGCCCGTCAAGGTTGATCACCACCAGTTCGGCATCGCCATCTTGGGGCGTCTCGATGTAGCAGAGCCAACGGCCGTTGGGCGATAGGGAGGGGCTGGCGATAGATTTCCACGAGTCGTAGTCGCTGTGGGAGAGGGGGCGCTTGGTTGGTGCTTCCTGTGCCCAGGTGACGGGGGCAGTGAGGAAAAGCCCCATCGTGACGAGATACACAAGACGGGCAACCAGACCAGGAGTTCGTTTTTTCCACTCTGCTTGTTGAGTCATGACAATCTCCTTGCCGTTGAGATTAGCGCGATCCCTATCTGCCTGCCTTCGGCTCGCCAGAGGCGCACGCGCGGACCAACTCTTCCACGGCGCTGACAATCATCAGCTCTGTCTCGGCGCGAGGGGCGCGGCACTGTTCCAGCTCGCTCTGAACCTTGCGCTGCCACTCGGGGGAAGCCTGACCTCCGCTCATGTGGGCAAGAGCCTCCAGCCCGATGCTGGCAACCCTGCTCAGGTTTGCGGACAGCTCCTCGATTTCCCAAAGGATGGGCGAAGCCTTGATGACCGGCAGCAGCCGCTCGTGGTTGCCCTGCCAGAGCCGCAGGTGCCGTTCCAACTCGGCGCGGGTTTGGGCGTCGCGGCTCTGCAGGAAAGAGCGCACCGCCTCTCTGAAGCGGCGTGCCACTGGCGCATCTGGCTTAGCTGTGTCCACCACGCGGGTGAGCGGCGAGAAAGAGGTGTAGGTTCCGCGGCGGCTGCGCTCATATCCTTTGACCGGCTCCAGCACGTCCACCAGGGTGCGCAAGGGGCCGACTTCCCGGCCGCCACTGAGGCGACGCAGCATCGCCTCGAAGTTCCTTTCATGAGTCAGGCCATGCTCTTCCAGAAGCA
Source organism: Calditrichota bacterium (assembly GCA_014359355.1). Lineage (NCBI taxonomy): Bacteria > Pseudomonadati > Calditrichota > Calditrichota bacterium. The sequence continues at coordinate 3,243 of JACIZP010000240.1, forward strand.
GGCTGATGACGTCCAGCCGTCGGTACATGTCCGCGATGTCCTTGACCTGGCGGGGTGACCAGAGTCTCTCGGCAATGGCGGCTGTGCGCGGCCAGATGCGCGAATCCACATTCTCGGCAGTGACGAACTCTGCCCACATAGTGGCCTCGCCGCCCAAGATGAGCATCTGTTGCTCTGGGGTCAGAGGAGTGTCCTCGGGCAGCGGGTCGTTGCGATAGTGAAAGTCGGTTGGCTGGATGAGGTCGATGTAGTAGCCGTTGGAGAGGATGCTTCTATAGCCGCGTTGCGCCGATTGAATCATGGCTTCCCGACCACGCCAGGAGTGGATGACGATGCTGGTGGGCAGTTCCGGGTGGAAAATCTCGTCCCAGCCCACCATCTTCTTGCCGTAGCGGGAGAGGATCTCCAGCACGCGTCGGTTGAAGTACGCCTGCAGGGCGTGGTTATCGGCGATCTTGCGCTTGCGCATGAATTGCTGGATGGCCGGGTTGGCATCCCATTGCCGGCCGTTGTTCTCATCCCCGCCGATGTGCACATACTCGTCCGGGAACAGGGCGCACATCTCTTTGAAGAATCTGTCCAGGAACTTGTAGGTCTGCTCGCGGGTCGGGTCCATGGTCGGATCCATGATACCCCAGCGCCGCTCAATGGCGTAGGGGCCTGGGGCGCTGGCCAGCTCCGGATGGCCCACAAACCAGCTCGTGGCGTGTCCCGGCATGTCGAATTCGGGCACGACGCGGATGCCACGCTCGGCGGCATAGGCGATGACCTCCTTGATCTGGGCCTGGGTGTAGTAGAGCCCGTCGGAGCCGAGCTGGTGGAGCTTGGGGAAGGTGTGGCACTCCACGCGAAAGCCCTGGTCTTCGGTCAGGTGCCAGTGCAGCACATTGAGCTTCACCGCAGCCATGCCGTCGAGGTTGCGCTTGATCACCTCCACCGGCATGAAGTGACGGCAGGCGTCGATGAGCAGGCCGCGCCAGGGGAAGCGCGGGCGATCGTTGATGGTCACCGCCGGAAAGTAGTAGCCGCGCTCGTCCGCAGCTAAGAGCTGGAGCAGGGTCTCGAGGCCGCGCACCACCCCGATGTCGGTTTCTGCCTCTATGCGTATGTTGCTGGGCTCTACCTTGAGGAGGTAAGACTCGTCCTCGCCCAGGCGGAGCTGGCCGGCTCTTTTGCAGGTGATGGTCAGCGCGCCAGCGTTGGGCGCGCTCTCGGGCGATAGGACAGTCTGCGAGAAAAAGAGCCCTGTGCGGGCAGCGAGGCGTTGCAAGGCGCGGGTGGCCGCGGCATAGGCGCGCAGCCCGCCCTGAGCCTCTAGGCCAATGGTAAAATCCTGCTCAAGCCGGAACGAACCTTCACCAGACGTGAGCTCGGCTGGCCAAGGCATGAGATGCAGTTGCCTCATCGCTTCCTCCGCGTGCAAAGCGTACGTGTAGCAGGCAAGGCACACAATGACAACGACGACAGCCCTCATGGTACCTCTCCCTTACGATGCGTTTCTTCGGCACAAGTCGGTATAGACTTCCGGTCGCCGGTCTGGCAGGAAATGGCGCGCCGCATGGCAGGTGGCGACCTCTTCCAGGTCGATGTCCACGAGCAAAAGGTGGTCGCGGCCTGCCGGCGCCTGTGCCACGATTCTGCCGTCCGGGGCAGTGACGAACGACTTGCCCTCAAAAGTGAGGGAACCCTCTTTGCCCACGCGATTGCAAAGTGCGGCGAAATAGCCGTTTTGGAATGAAGCCACCTGGAGCTCTGCCTCGAAGAGGCCAGGCGGCCACTCGCCGACTGCTCCCGCCTGTGGCACTACCACCAAATCCGCGCCGTGCAGACGGAGCAGGCGCATGTACTCCGGGAAGTGCCGGTCATAGCAGATGGCCACGCCAACGCGTCCCACCTGCGTCGCGTGCACTAAGGGAGCCGGTGGCCCAGGGGCATAGTATCCCTTCTCGTGGAAGCCTGGCCCCTCGTAGATGTGCACCATGCGCGTCACGCCGCATAGCCGGCCGTCCGCATCGATGACTGGCGAGGAGTCGAAGGTGCGCGCGCCGCGCCGTTCGAAGAGATTGAGCACCACGACCAGCTTGTGCTGCGCAGCAAGCCTGCAGAAGAGCTCTGTGGTCGGTCCCGGGATCGGCTCTGCCAGTGCCTGGAGGTCGTCGCCAGCCGGGCACCGAGGGTAGAAGGGGGTGAGACCGAGCTCGGCGAAGGCGACAAGATGGGCTCCCTGCTGCGCCGCTTCCTTCACGGCCGCAATGGCACGCTGCAGATTGTCGCCGAGGTCATCTGTGGCGTGTTGTTGGATCAATGCGAGTCTGAGGGGAGCGCGCATCGTCTCTCTCCTGGGCTGTCAGCTGTTTTCCGACCGCAGCCGCACGGCACCTTGCACCTTTGCTACAGAGCGTTCCACTGCATCGCCCTCGACGGTGAGGCGAATGGCCTTCTTGGGGCAAAGCTCCACGCACCGGCCACAGCCACGACACGCCTCGCTGATGACCGCCTTGCCGTTCCTGAGGCCGATGGCGCTCACGAAGCAGACCCCCTTGGTGCATGCCCCACAACCATCGCACGCATCGGTGACTTTGACCGCCACGCCTGGCATGCGGGCAAAGCGGGCGGAAATGTGCGGCGCGAGCATCGGCAGCATGCGGTAGAGGCAACAACAGGGGCAGCAGTTGCACACGGTCAGCAACTCCTCCCCAGGATGTACGCCAAGCCAGAGGGCATCCAGTCGGTTGCGGCCGATGAGGTGCACCAGGCCTGCTCGATGACAGCGCTCCACATGGTCATGCGCCTCTGCGGCAGTCACCAACCGGCCCAGGCGAGGATTAATTTGCAGCACTGGCTTGCCCATGAACAGGCAGCCCAATTCGATGGGGTAGTCCTTGCAGTGTGCGGCCGCGCGACAAATGCAAAAGTTCATGATCCAGTGGTGCTGCGCCACATCGACGAAGTGGTGCACCACTTGCGCCGGTAGCACCGTTTGCTCTGGCACCGGCACGCTTTGGTGCACCTGTATCACCCGCTGTCGGGGGAGGAAGATGATGTCGTCACCGGCAAAAAGGAGGCGGTCGAACAGACCGCCAATCCCCGGCAGGCGTGAGAGCCTCGCCAGCCGGAAGCGTTGCGGAAAGCCGCGCTTGAGGAGCTCCACAAACCAGACGGGTCGCGCCATGGCTCGGCTCAGTTCTCAGAACAGCTTGTGGATGTTGCGCAGGACGGCCGTCCAGTGCGCGCTGCCCACAAAGCGCCGGTTGCCCAGAAGCCGGAGGAGCGGGGCTGCCTTTTGCCAGGGGCGGGCAGCAAACAGCAGCGGTACGGCCTCCTTGGCTAAGGAGTGCACCTCTGCGTCATACGGGAACCACCAGGGGGCGTTCGGCTTCTTGCCCGCGTCAAAACTGGTGTATTTGACCTGTACCATCTCCAGAAGGCCCAAAGCCGCCCGGGTTCTCCCGATGCCGCTCTTCTTGAAGCCACCCCAGGGTGCGCTCGCCTCACCCCAGGTCACCGTGCTCTCGTTGATCATCACCGTGCCGGCCTGCAGTTCGCGCATCAGTCGCTGCGCCGTCTTCTTGTTGCGCGTCCAGCCATAGGCGGAGAGACCGTAAGGACTGTCGTTCGCCAGACGGATGGCCTCGTCGATGGAGTCGACCACCATGATGGGCAGCACAGGCCCGAACGTCTCCTCGGTCATCACCGCCATGGAGTGGTCGACATTGGTCAGCACCGTTGGTGCATAGAAGAAACCAGTACTCCCCAGGCGCGTGCCGCCCACGAGCACTTTGGCACCTTTGCGCATCGCATCCTCCACGTGCGCCGTCACCGTGGCCAACTGGTGGGCGGTGGTCAAGGGACCGATGTCGGTCTCTGGTTGCAACGGATCCCCGACGCGCAGCCTGCGCACCCTCTCCACGCAGGCTGCGATGAATTGCTCGGCTATGGGCCTCTCCACATACACCCGCTCGATGGAGGCACACACCTGGCCAGTGTTGAACATTGCGCCCCAGACGATGCCGTTGGCGGCGCGCTCGAGGTGCGCATCGGCCGCAACTACCGCGGGGTCCTTGCCGCCGAGTTCCAGCACAACCGGAGTGATTTGATCGGCGGCGCTCTTCATGACCTTTGCCCCCACGCGCGTGCTTCCGGTGAAGATGATTTTCCGTATTGCCGGGTGTGAGGTGAGTGTCGGCGCTATTTGGTCCGTGACGAACACCGTGGCGCACACCGTGCCCGGGAAGCCTGCCTGGTTCAGCAACTCGTCGATCTTTTGCGCCATGAGGAGGCTATTCGGCGCCGGCTTGAAAACCACTGCGTTGCCGGCCACCAGCGCTGCGACGATCTCCGGGACCGGCACAGAGAAGGGATAGTTCCAGGGGGCAATGACCGCGACTACACCGTATGGCTCAAAGCGGTAGCTGCTGCGCTTGTGGGCGAGTAGAATGAGCTCGTGGGGGACACGCCGCTCGCGCAATAGCCGTGGCGCCTGGCGCATGAGGTAGCGCAGCGCGGCCAGCACTGGGAGCACCTCAGCAATGAGCGCCTCGCATATCGGTTTGCCCTGCTCTATGGCGATGATGCGCGCGATGCTTTCGCGCTGCTCGGTGATGAGGCGAATAAGCCTGCGGCAAGCTGCCAGCCGCTCGCGGAGAGGGACGTCGCGCCATGCAGGGAAGCCCCGCGCCACTTGCTCGATGGTGCGGCACAGCTCATTTCGGGGCAGAGGAGGGACCTGTGCCAGTACTTCGCCGGTTGTCGGGTTGATGGAGGTCAACATGCGCTCGAGCCCTGTAGTTGGTCGTCTGCAACCGCTCAGTCCCACGCCTCGGGGCGCGGGGGTACCTGATGCATGATGTACTCCGCAAGCGCGGTGATGGTCAGACTGGGGTTCACCCCAAGATTGGCCGGCATGATGGAGCCATCAGTGATGTAAAGGTTCTCATAGCCAAATACCCGGCCGTATTTGTCTACTACCCCATCCTCTGGCCCTTTGCCCATAGTGCAGCCGCCGAGGATGTGCGCCGAAAGCGGCACATTGAGCATGACCTCGGTCACTGCGCTGGCCGGGATACCGTTCATGCGCTGGGCAATGCGCCGCGCCGCCTGGTTGGCCGCCGGAATGTAGGTGGGCGTGGGCCGTTCCGTGGACTCCGAACTGAGCACCCGGCCGAAGGGCCACCACCACCTGCGGCGCATGACCAGCCGAATGCGGTTGTCGATGGTCTGCATAACGAGCAGGATGAGCACCCGCCTGGCCCAGCCGAATGGCCAGTGCACGCGTGCCCAGGCAAGGGGATGGCGCAGGCAATTGAGGATGTGGCGCAGCGGCCGACCTAGGCGCGAGCCGCCGTCGGTGCACAAGGTGGACAGCCAGAACATGGCGCCGGAGCCGTCCGGGTAGCGCACCGGCTCGATATGCGTGATGTCGTCCACAAACAGGCTGGACCCAATGGCGACCCCCTCGCACAGGCGCATCCGGCGCGAAGTGGTACGCGCACCCACAATGACCTCGCTGTTGGTGCGGGCGCCGTTACCGAGCTGGGCGGAGAGATTGGGTAAGGCACCCGTCCGCTTGCTGGTCCACAACAGCCGGAAAGTGCCCAGTGCTCCCGCCGCGCAGACGACCCCACGCGCGGTGAACGTGCGGCGGCCACCCCACCAGCGCAGTGATGGCCTGGTCTCCACGGCATAGCCACCCTCAGCCAAGGCGCGGATTCTCGTTGCAGTGGTGAGCGGCAATATGCGCGTGCCAAGTCGCTCGGCCAAGTACAGATAGTTGCGGTCCAGGGAGTTCTTTCCTCCCGCCTTGCAGCCGACCATACACCGGGCCTTGGCGTCGCAGCCGGCCCGCGGCGGGCCCAGGCCGCCGAAATAGGGGTCGGGCACGGTCACCCCAGGCTCGCCAAAGAAGATCCCTACCTGGGCGGGCCGGAAGTACTCCGCGCGGCCGATCTCACGGGCGTAATCACGCAGGAGTTCGTCGCTCTGCCACAGGCGCGGGGGCGTAGTGACGCCCAACATGCGTTTTGCCTCGGCGTAAAAGGGCGCCAGGGTGGCCTTCCAGTCGGGGTCGAGCTCTGCCCAGTGCGGGTCGCGAAAAAAGCTATCAGGCGGCTCAAAAAGGACGGCACAATAGACCAGGCTCCCTCCGCCGACGCCTGCGCCGCTAAGGACCAGGACGTTGCGCAGGAGTGTCAACCGTTGGATACCGGCGAAGAAAAGGCGCGGCATGTAGAGCCATCGCCACAGCTGCCAGTTGGTGCTGGCATAGTCCTCGGCGCGAAAACGCTTGCCGCTTTCGAGGACGAGGACCCGGTAGCCCTTTTCGGCCAGGCGCAGCGCAGCAACGCTTCCCCCGAAGCCTGAACCGATGACGACAAAGTCTGCGTCATAGGTCATCGCGACTCCTGCCAGAATCTTCGGCTCCGATTTTTGGGGTGGAATATACGAAATCTCTGCAGAAAATCAAAGATTTTCTGTGGGGGGCTGATTGCCTTGGAAGCGTGGGGGATGCCTGCGGCGAGTTTTTCTTCCTCCTTGCCCATCCCTGATGCACAGTTCGCCTGGAAGCTCTCTCTGCCGCTCCGGCAGGGTTCCTTATCGGCGGCTAAGAGTCACTGAGAGAAGAGATACCATGGCCTGCGCTGGGATGCGAATTGAAGTGGCCACGCAGGAAGCCGGCTACAAGGTCTCCGGTGAGGATGAAAGCTTTGAGGAAGTTGGGGGTGGATGACTTGTGGAGAATCGTAGAAAGGGGTTGTCTGCCCTCCAGAAGAAGGACGCGCAGCTGCCCGGAAAGGTCTGGGCGATACCGCGAGGTGGTGAGGAAAATCCACCCCAATGGTCTCCGTTTGGCGATGGTGAAGAGAACCAG
>JACIZP010000241.1 GCA_014359355.1 Calditrichota bacterium
GCCGGAGGAACGTAGCTCAGTGAGCTATTCAGTTCATATAGGTACTCGGAGAAAGTATATCGGTACAGTTGAGGAATGAGGTTGTCGATGATGCCACTGTTGAACCACGTGGGCGAATCCTGCAGGTATTCCTGGTAGGCCCACGGATACACGCTCGCGCTTGATGAGACGATGAGGTGCGTGCTGCGGCGCTTCACCGAGTCTCGTACGGCACGGTAGAAGGCGGTCAACTTCTGGGCGCGCCAGCGCATCCACTCAGGGTCACGGTAGTTGGCCGGCGGAGCGCTGCCAGCGTGTTCCTGGACATAAAGCTGCGCAGTCGCCAGGTCGTAGCCCCCCTCAACGGGCATGGCAGGGATTCGGTCTGAAAACTCGATCCCATCTACGTCGTAGCGGTCCACTATTTCAGTCACCAGGGCCAACAGCAAACCCTGGACCTCGGGATTGATGCCCGACATCCAGTCGAATCCGTTTTTCACCACCAGCGCTCCGCTGTTGTCCCGCAAGGCCCACTCTGGAAAAGTCCCCAGGATGTACCCGCCGCCCTGGGAGTAGGAGCAGGAAAAACCCATCTCGAACCACGGCCAGACCTCCATGCCGTTGCGGTGGGCCTCAATGACGACGCGCTCCAGAGGGTCGCGACCGGGGAAGAAGAGCGGATACATAGCCCTGCCGAACAGCCTGTCCATCACTGCGCTGGGATAGAGCGTGTAGACGCCGTCCACTCCGTGGCCGTTCCAGACCACCGGCAGGACCACATTGAAACCATGGGCAGCCAAGAAGTCCATGGCGCGTGCAATCTCCGCGTCGTCGAACAGCACGTAGCTATCGACGTTGGTGAGTTTGACGGCGCGAAGTTCGCGCAACGGCTGCGCGCTGCCGCAAAAAGGAAGAAGGAGCAAGAATAGACGGAGGAGTGCGCTGCGCATGGGCACCTCATGTGCGCCAGTAGATTCGTCGCCGGGTGAACCAGCTCACCATGAGCGCCAGCAAGAGCGTATAGCCTACGCCCCGCAGGAAGCCCAGCCAAGGCGAAGAAGTGAGAGCCGCGAGCAATTTGTCCGCGCGCGTGAGCGCGAACACCGGCCAGATGGCGTTGGCCATGCCCACGTAGGCGATCATCGGATTCTGGCCGTTCGCCACCAGGAGCTGCAGGAAGCGTCGTCCGCGCCAGATGTCCACGACCACGACCAGGGCCGCCAGCAAGAAAAAAGATAGCCCGGTGGTCAGGAAGTAGTAACTGAGCGTCGAATGGTCCTTCTTGATTCCCCCTTCATACGGCTCGAACACGAGGCCGGCAAGCAACCAGTAGGCTCCCCACAGCAGGAGCTGCCTCACGAGGAACTCGCGCTCGGAAGCGGCATTCCTGCTCAAACACAGAGCCACGCCGCAAAGGATAAGGCTCATGAGCGTCGTCTGCCACAGCCACCTGGCCTGCAGTCCCACCAGGGACGCGATGAGCACACCGAGAATCGTGCCCACGATCCCGCCGCTACGGAAGGGACTCCACGCCTGTGTTCCGGCCTCCACCTGGTGCAGGCGCTTCCTCCAATTGAGGAACAAATCGCCGGCAATCGTACCGGGGAGGACCACGAAAAGGTATTGGTGGTAGTAGAGCTTGTAGAGCCACGGGGCGGGCGTGGCCTGCCATAGCCACCTTACCCAGCCGGGCTCTGCGGATGCCAAACGAAGACCCAACAGGATGCCAAGGACTCCGAGGCGGAGTAGCAAACGATTCCGCGTCAGTAGCCAGAGAAACGAGCCCGATACCGCCACATTTGCCAAGACCAAAATGATGATGTCACTCCTCTGCAGGGAGAAGCCGCTTCCATCGGGGTAACGGAGCACGGCCAAGAGAGCCGCCGCGGCTGACCAGCCTATGCCGCGAATGACCCACCTCTGCCACCGCGGCCAGTGCGCTGGGAGGCGTGCGAACAAGGGGAACATTACGGCAAAGCCTGCAAGAGCAATACCCCAGGTAGCCGCTGTCGGCTGCGGATTGAGGACGTGCGGGCGGACGTGGCGCAAGAAGATGGCAAAGAATGCGAGCAGGAGGCCGCGTTCCGCTATGCCGAGTACGACCTTCCAGACAGGCGTGCCACTCGCAAGTCGGCGCGTCATGGCCAGGGGGATCGCTGCCCCCATGGCGAAAAGAAAGAGAGGGAAAACAAGGTCCACCCAGGTAAGGCCGGCGCGCGTCGGATCGAAGCTGTGGGTGGGAGGGGGCAGTTGCGCGTGGTACATCCACGCTGGCAGCACCCCGTAAGGGATGACGCCGGAAAGAACCATAGCCAAGATGGCCAGGCCCCGCAGGGCGTCTAACGAGAGGACACGGCCGCCCGATGGGTCGTAGGGTGACGACGAGGCACCGCTCCAAGAGGGCGAGCGAACTGAGGTCGTCATGCCGGCTATCTCTTTCGCGTCGCAAGAATGACCAACGGCTCCTGGGCCGGCAGCCCCTGAAGCTCGATCTCAAGCACCGCGTTGATATGCGATTCCTGCACCAAACCCGTCATGTCGATAATCTTGGCGGAAAGCAGCACGTACAGGTCCGGAACAAGGCCTCCGGCGTCGCCGTAGGTGGTAAGGCTTTCAATTAGGCTGGCCACAACGCTCTTGGCCTCCTGCACAGTGGTTGCCGCTACTGAAGCACAATCCTGTAGCTGCAGTCGTATCACCCCCTCGTGGTTCAGCACCCGGGCCGGGTGAGTCTCCTTGTGCACAAGGCGAAACCGACGCCGCACCGAGCGACGGCCGACAAACGCGGCCAGGAAGGCTGTCCGCCCGCGCAGCTCCACTTGCGCGGCGGGCAGGCGCATCGAGCGCGCGGCGATTTCATGCAGCTCTGCGTCGCTCAACGGGGCGATGCCCATCACCCGTGTGCGGAACTCGCTCTGCCCTGTGGCCACCGCAGTGACACGCTTGCTTCGCAGGTCAACTTCAACGCTTACCTCGATGGTCTCCGGCACAGCGCCCATGGCCTCCACCGAGCGTACGGCCTCCTGACGAATGGCGATCAGGTCTGCTTCCGTGGGATTGAGCACAGTTCGCTCCACCACGTCCCGGATGATGCCTAAAGCCACGCCGATGGCCGAGATGACCTCGCAGTGCTGCGCAATGGTGTAGGAAAGTCCCAGGCGCTGGGCAAGCGCCGGAACCAGCGCTGGGGCGCCGCCGCCACCGCCTACCAGCTGGACGATCTCCGGGCTCAGCTTGTACTCGCGCATGAGCCGCTTCACCACGGGGAGCAACTTGTCTGTGGCCAGGGTGAGGACGCGCCTGGCCAAATGGTGAACGTCGTCCTCCATGTGGTGCGCGAACACGGTGAAAAACGACCGTAGAGCGCGTTCATTGATGCTCACCCG
>JACIZP010000242.1 GCA_014359355.1 Calditrichota bacterium
AGCGCCTAAGGCTTTCTCTGAGACCGGGTGTGGCGCTTCCCATGGCCTCAGGCACGGTATGGCTCTGGAGAGAAGGGTGCGGAGTCGACGGGGTGAGCCCCGTTGCGTTCGGTGACGTGCTCGCGGTGCTTTGGGCGATGGGATGGAGGCGATTACCGCTGCGTGTACTCTTCGGCTTTTGGACTCTTTGAGGTACGTTCTGACGGCATGCGCATCTACTTTTCCGGCTCAATTGCCGGCGGGCGAAATGACTTGGCGACCTATGTGGCCATTGTTGCTCACCTCAAGGCGCAAGGCCACCAGGTGCTGACCGAACACGTGGCCAATCCCGGGGTGCTGGACCTGGAGCGGACGATTTCGCCGCAAGAGATTTTTGAGCGCGACATGGCCTGGCTGCGCGAGTGCGACGCCGTGGTGGCGGAGGTGTCCAATCCATCGCTGGGCGTGGGGTATGAAATCTGCCAGGCGACGCATCTCGGCAAACCGATCTTGTGCCTGCACCGCGCGGGGCTGTTCATCTCGCGCATCATCGTGGGCAATACGTCCCCATGCCTGCAGGTCCGGGCTTACCGCGATCAACGCCAGCTCCTTGCCGAGGTCGACAAGTTCCTGGCGGTGTTAGGAACCAAGAGGAGCAGCTGAGTAGTGCGTTTTCTCTTGGGAGATTCCTCCTCCGCACGCGGCATGCGCGGATTGCCGTCGACCGATGAAGAGGGTTGCTCGTGCGTCGGGTGATCCTCCATCTGGACATGGATGCGTTCTTTGCTGCCATCGAGCAGCTTGACCACCCCGAATTGCGCGGCAAGCCGGTGGTGGTCGGCGCCGACCCCAAGGGCGGCAAGGGACGCGGAGTGGTTTCCACATGCAGTTACGAGGCGCGCGCCTTTGGTCTTCGTTCGGCCATGCCCATCTCGCAGGCCTACCGCCTCTGCCCGCATGCGGTGTTCCTGCCGGTGCGGGGGGAGCGGTACGCGGAGGTCTCCGCCCAGGTGATGGAAGTGCTGGGCGAATTCAGCCCGCTGATTGAACAAGTTTCGATCGACGAGGCCTTTGTGGACCTCACGGGCACCGAGAAGCTTCTTGGTCCGCCGCGAGAAGTTGGCATGCGCATCAAGCAGGAGGTACGCCGCCGCACAGGGTTGACTGCCTCGGTGGGGATTGCCCCGAACAAGTTTGTGGCCAAGATTGCTTCTGACCTGCGCAAACCAGACGGCTTCGTGGTGGTGGAAGAACACGAGGTCAGGGATTTTCTCTGGCCGCTGCCGGTGGGCAAACTGTGGGGAGTCGGGGAGAAGACACGTCCACACCTGGAACGTTTAGGGCTGCACACCATCGGTGATGTGGCGCGGCAATCACCATCATTCCTGCACGAAAGGTTCGGGGCGATGGGGTTGCACTTGTGGCATCTGGCCAACGGCATCGACGACCGCCCAGTGGTACCCACGACGGCAGCCAAGTCCATGAGCAAAGAGACAACCTTCGAACAGGATACCGACGACGAGGAGCTCCTCAAAGCAACTCTGGTGGGGCTTGCTGACGCCGTGGCGCGTTGTTTGCGACAGGAAAGACTGCGCGGCTGCACGGTGACGCTCAAGATCAGGCTCGAGGGCTTTGCCACCTTTACGCGCAGCCGCACGCTCGGAGAGCCGACGAATTCCTCGGAGGTCATCGGTGCCACGGCAGCAGACTTGCTGCGCCACTTCGAGCGTGGCAAGAAGAAGGTGCGCCTGCTGGGCGTGGGGGTCTCCGGACTGGTGAGCGAAGGTGCTGCACAGCTTGCGCTGTTCGATGAGGGCACGCGCAGCAAGATCGACAAAGCTATGGACCTCGTGCGCGAGCGCTTTGGCGAGGAGGCGATCTTTCGGGCCAGCTCCATCCGGCCACGGAGAGGCCAGGGCCG
>JACIZP010000243.1 GCA_014359355.1 Calditrichota bacterium
CGTGTCGAATTGAGATGTTGGAGATGTACCTCTCCACGACACCTCCCGGATGCATCGTCGCCGAACGGGGTGGTACGGTAGTGGGTGTTGCCTTCTCGCATCTGTACGGCACCACGGGATGGATTGGCCCAATCGCCGTTGCGCCGCAATGGCAAGGACGGGGCGTGGGTACGCAGATCACAAGGCGCAGCGTTGATTTCCTCATGAACTCCGGGTGTACCACGATTGGCTTAGAGACCATGCCCCGCAGCTATCGCAATCTCGGCTTCTATCTGAAGCTGGGCTTTGTGGCGCAACAGCTCACGTGCGAGCTGATACGCCCGGTGGCCAGAGCCGGGGCGACGCAGCTCAGGACAGGTATTCAGGTGCGCAGGTTCAGCCAAGAAGATGAGCGGGGTTCTTGGTCGTTCTTGGGCAGAGCGGCAGAACTGGCAAACGCCGTGGCCGAGGGTACGGACTATGCGCCGCTGATCCGGCAGACGCGGGCCTTTCGCTTTGGGGAGACCTTCTTGCTGGAGCGGAATGGCAGCGCCTTGGCGCTGGCGGTTGTCCACACTGAACCGTACTTCATGGGACAGCAGCGCAACCTCGCTCGGTTAATCGTCGGAGTAGTGCCGGAGCAGTGGCGCGAGGAGCTTTTCCCGGCCCTTCTTAATCTGCTGGAGGTGCACGCGCGGCGGGAGGAGCTGGATGTGCTGTGCCTGCGCATACCGGCAAACAGCCATTGGGCCCTGCGCTGGGCGCTGAACCACGGTTTCAAGATTATCCATTCCGACCTGCGTATGACCTTGGAAGGCTATCCGGAGCGCGTCAAAGGCGGGGCAGTGCATCTGAACAGGTGGGAGTAAAGTCCGAGGCGCCCCGCCGTTGGCAGTGAGCGGTTGTTGGGATGCGTTGCCGTGTGCGATGTGCGAGCGACAGGTACAACCAAGGCGGAGCGCACAAAGCTCGAGGCGCGTCCATCGATGAAGGTGATCTCCGCAAGTCGCCGCGTGGACATGGTGGCGGGCTATCCGGATGAACTGGCCACCATCCTCCAAGACAAATTCTCCCCGGAGGAAGTGCACACCGTCGTCATCTGGACAAAGAACGCCGCTAACCTGCTGGTGCATGCGCCGCTGCGCAAGGTCCTCTCGCGCTTTGAGCAGTTGTATGTGCACTACAGCATCACGGGCATGGGGGGCACGTTCCTGGAACCTGGCATCCCTCCGACCGAAGAGGCGCTGGCCCACTTGCCGGGGGTGATCGAGCTGACCAGAAGCCCAGAGCGGGTCCGCCTGCGCTTTGACCCCATCGTGCACTTGCTCCTTCCAGACGGACAGCGCTACACAAACCTGCCCCATTTTGCCGCCATCGCTGCGGCGTGTGCGGAGCTGGGGGTGCGCGACGTTTCCACGAGCTGGCTGCAGGTCTACCGGAAAGTGGCGAGCCGGCTAAGGCATGCAGGCATAGAGCCGGAAGAACCGAGCGCAGAGGTCTGGGCAGAGGAAGCGCGCCAGGTGCTGGAGGTAGCCGCACGGTTCGGGTTGCGGGTGCACGGGTGCTGCGTGCCTGGGTGGTCGCCTTCGCGCTGCATCGACGGCTTTCTCTTGACGAGGCTGCACCCACGAGGGCTGGCCTGTTCCACGCGGCGCGCCACAGGACAAAGGCCGCTCTGCGGCTGCACAGAAAGCATAGACATCGGATGGTACAAAGGGTGCGTGGGCGGCTGCCTGTATTGCTACGCCAACCCCAGGCCCGTTGGGAAGGAGAAAGCGACCCAATCCCTCATCTTGCCGTAGGGCAAGGCGCGTTTCCTACTCTTCCTGCCCTCCGAGCTGGCTCCCTGGTTTCTGTACCCACCTGCTCAGCCTGCTTGGGCCGGCGGCGCCAGTTTCCAAGACGTAGAGGACGTCACCGGCTGCGCAGAGGGCGACGTTCTTGGGTGCGCGCAAAGGTGGCGAGCCGCCGTGGAGAAAACCGACCACGTTGCCTTCCCCGTCCAGGATGGTAACGCGTCCGGCAGGCATGTGGGAGACAAAGATCGTTCCTCGCTGGTCGGTGTGGACACCACCCTTGCCGATCCCGCGCACCGCTAGGTTGCCTTGGCGCTGGTAGCGGAGGCTTGTGCCGGTAGCCTCGGTGCGCCATACTTGCACCGTTCCTTCCGACTCGCAGGCCACGTACACTTTGGTTCCATCAGGAGAGACGGCCAGACCGTTTGCCACTGACCCATCCCCGAAAGGACTGCCCTCCATCTCTTGCCAATTGGTGTCGTAGACGTGCCAGAGCGCGCGGCCACTCTCTGAGACGAAGGCACGGCCGAAGCGGTCGAAACTGATGCACCCCACAGGGTATGGCACCTCGACCCCCGGGAGGGCTCGTCCGTCAGGCCCAAAACGGAAGATGACTCCCGGGGACGTAGCACAGCCGAGGTGGATGATGCCCCCACTGTCCACCGCCACTGTAGCTGGACTGCGCAGGGGCGCGGCCTCACCGTTAGCCGCCAGGCCCACGCGGATGGGCGAAAAGTCCCTCTCGCTTCCGTCTGGAGCAAGGACGTGGACACAGCGGTCTTCAAGAGAGGTGACCCACACTTGACCTGTGGAATCCACCGCGACTGCAGTGGCGTTCCACACCAGCGGGCCAAACTCGCCCCGGCAGGAGAAAAGAGGCTGGCTGAAATCGACAACGATGGCCGTGACGGGGCTGTAGCCGAGGTTGCGCCTCTTGGGGTCCGCGTTGTCCCTGGCAAAGACACGGAGCAGTAGCTCGGTTGCCGCTCTTTGAGCTGGAATCTCCTGGTCGGTGATGTACCAGCCCTCATGGGAGGGTAGGGCCGACATCTTTAACTCCCGGATCTCCCCTCCCTTGCCCGCGACGCTCCATACCAGGTGCACGCCTTGGCCTTCGGAGCCGGTACTGTCGTCGTACACACCACTCGGGTCGCTAATGTGACAGAGCACCTTGAATGGCTCCCCTTCGCGCACCACCGGCGGGGCGGTGAACAACGCCGGGATGAGTGGTCCTTGCACGTCCTTGGGCGAAGTTTTCCAGGCGAGGTCGGGCGGCAGCGCGGGTTCCGGTTGCACCGCCATCAGATCCTGCGCAGCTGCTGGGGTAACCGTGTGCTTCGGGAAAAGAGCTTGGTATGAGAATAAGGCAAATCCCTGGGCACCCAGGCGGCGGGCTATCTCCACCTGGGCGCGCCAATCTGCCGTGGCATCGATGCCAGGACAGACCAACCGGCCCTTGTCGTCCTGCAGGTGCTCGGCCGCAAGGCGGCGAAAGAGGGTGGTGTCGCTGGTGTAGATCATGGGGAAGATGACATCGATGACGCCCATGGCCAGCCAGCGGTGGCTATCCTGCAGGAAAAGCTGTCTGCCTGTTTGCAGGTCGCCGATCACCGCGCTGGAGACGACCGCATCTGGCCTATGAGCCTTGACGGCCCCATAAAGCACGGTGAGCAGGCGGGTCAGAGCGCTGCGCCGCCATTCGTCCCAAGCGGCCGGCGCTTCTGCAGGCGAGCGACCATTGTGGTAGAGGCGGAACTGCGTGAGTGACGGCAGGTCAAACGAGAAGCCCGGTCCCGGAAACCGGAAGTAGTCGAGGTGGATGCCGTCAACGTCGTATCGCTCAAGGAGCTCAACGAACAGTCTGTGCAGGTAGGCTTGGACCTCCGGATTGGTGGGGGAGAGCCAGGTGTAGTGGTTGTTGAGGCGTTGCACGGCACCGTTCGGATCCACCATGAACCAGTCGCGGTGGCTATTCCAGAGCTGTTGCGGGTCGGCAGGGGGAACCGTCCCGCGCCAGCCTGGGTAAACGTTGACCCAGGCATGGAGCGCAATGCCCCGCGCGTGCGCCTCGTCGATGGCTGTCTGCAGGGGATCCCAGCCGGGATCTTGGCCTCCGAACTCCTCTGCCCAGGGCTCCATGCTCGAGCGGTAGCAGACCGTACCGTTGCCCCTGACCTGGAAAAGGAGGGTGTTGAAGCGGTACTGGGCGGCGTTCTGCACGATGGCGCGTACGTCTTCAGCAGTGCGATAGTCCCAGCGTGTGACCCAAAGGGCGCGAAGCTCGGCGCCGCGCACAGCAAGGGGTGCCAGCAGGCATAGAAGTGCTAACTTGCGGGTGATGCCTCGGAGAATGCGGTGGCCCATCCTCACTTCCTCCACACGAACTGCCATCTGAGCGACCGAGATTCCCTTGCGTGGGTTTTCTTCTTGCCGCCCAATATAGCAAAAATGCGCACAATTGCAAGGCCTTTGTGCATGGCCTGTGGCGGTGACAGGCCGCAGTGCCTTTGTCAGCTCCAGCTCCTCCCGCGACGTTGCCGAGGAGCGGCGGGGCGGTCGTTATGACAACGCGGAACAAAACGGACTCGTTTGTGGGGCAGATCTCATTTCACGGTCGCGGATTCGGCTGGTCGGGCGAGACGAAGAAGGAGGCGGGGTGGGTGGGGCATGGGCCCTTCGGGGGGTGAGTCCGAGCGAAGAGCCAGGGGTGGTTACGTACCG
>JACIZP010000244.1 GCA_014359355.1 Calditrichota bacterium
GGTCTGCGGTTCGCTGCAGAATGTGGCCGTGGCGTCCACCGTGTTGGCGACAGTAGTAGGCCGTCCCGTCTTCGTCGAAGAAGAGCGAAGGATCAATACCCTCCTGGTCAAGCCACACTGGGTCCGACCAGGGTCCGGCCGGGTCCTTGGCCGTCACGTAGAAGTTGCCTCCGCAGTCTACGCAGGTGGTTACCACGTAGAAGAGCCCCTCGTGGTACCGGATGGTGGGAGCATAGATCCCACCTGAGGCTCTCACTCCGTCGAGATTGAGCTGGCTCTTCCTGGTGAGGACGTATCCAATGAGGCGCCAGTGCACCAGGTCCTTGCTGTGATGCACCGGTATGCCGGGGAAATACTCGAACGAGCTGTGTACCAGGTAATAGTCGTCTCCCACACGACAAACGCTGGGATCGGGATGAAACCCGGGCAGGATGGGATTGCGGGCAGTACGCGCAAACTGCTCGCCACAGGAGAATGATAGAGCCAACAGACAACAGCAGGTGAGGCGAGTGGAGATTCCCGTAAGCCGCTCCATGTCATACCCTCTCAGAGCTGGCGCCCCAGAAAACAGGTGAGCGCCGGCGACTTGTGCCATTCGCTGGGCGAGCCCTGGGCTGAAGACTGCTGTTCCCCGTTGAGACCAGAACGCCACATGCCCCTGCAAGCAGACAGGTTACGCAAGACAGGCCGGAGACCGATCCCTCGCCGCTCTCGGTTGTTGCATGAGACCAGGGAGGAAGTGGTCATGCACGGATACCCGTTGCCGCTTCACCCCCCTCAAGGCTTCCTGCTGGCTCGGCTTCTCCAGTAAAGGCTGTGTTTCAAACAAGAAGGAAGGACTCTGCCCGACCTCTGCCCGTGACTACTGGCTACGCACGAAGCGGCTTTGTGGATTCCCTGACGATGAAATCCGTTTCGAGCACCACTCTCTCGGGTGGCAATGCCGTTGGCGACTCGATGTTGCGTATGAGGATCTCAGCCGCCTTTCTCCCTATCTCGTACTGCGGTGCCCTGATCGTGGTCAGCGGGACCGGGTAGAGGCTGGCGTAGTAGATGTCATCGTTGCCGACGATTGAGATGTCATCTGGCACACGGATATTCAGTTCGCGCAGGGCGGTCATCACCGCGAGTGCCTGCTGGTCGTTAAAACAGACTATAGCTGTGGGATACTCGTGGGGTTGCCGACTCTTGAAATAGCGGAGGGTGTTGCCGTAACTCTCCTCGTGTCGTGACCCGATGGAAACGACCATGTCTTCACGAAAAACCAACGGGCTCTCGCTGAACGCTTGGCGGAAGCCGTCAATCCGCTCGTGCGTATGAGACGACTGCGGGGGTCCGGCAAAGTGGACGATCTTCGTGTGGCCGATCTCGATCAGGTACTTCACGGCTTTCTTGATGGCCTTGATATTGTCAATGGCCACCACGTTCGCCTGAATGCCCTTAACGTCCTCCAGAAGCACGAAGGGGTAATTGAGCATTTTCAACTTGAACAGGTGCTCAATTTCTGCAGTCCCTTCGACCAAGGGCGCAATGATCGCCCCCTTGATGTCCTTTGCAGAAAAGAGGTGCGTGTACTTCTTCTCGCATTCGTGGTCGTTCTCCGAGCTGGTGACCACCACAGAGTATCCCCTGCGGTTTGCGTACTCCCTGGCGCCCAAGGCTATGGTGGTGTAGAAGGGATAGCTCAAGTCCTTAATGATGATGCCAATGCTCTTGTCCAGTTCACCGTTCTTCAGGTTCCTAGCCACACCGCGGGGGCGGAAGTTCAGCTCCTTCATCACCTTGAGGACGTGCTCCCTGGTCTCCGCGCGAACAGTATTCCTGCCATTGATGACCGCAGAGACGGTTCCCTTCGACACTCCCGCCCGCTTGGCAACGTCCTCAATTGTCACTCTTTCCATTCAGGTCTCCCTAAGCGACTTGTTGAAACGTTCCAAAGTTTCGAACAAATATAGCTCTTTCCAAAACAAAAATCAACAGGAATGTGGCCGACGGGGCGCGATGCACTAGGCATTCTGGACAGCGACCGCCCCGCACCCATTGGCCCCTGAACTTGGGGACGATAAGTGCGTCTCCCCCCGGTGAAAAAGTCCTTGGGCAAGCCATTTTCTGCTTGACTTTTTCTGGCCCGTTCACTACCTTTGAACCGATTCAAGTAGTGCTGAACTCATCGCAGGACCGAATAGGAGGCTGTCCTCATGGCCCAGAAGGAGAGATTCCTGCGCACGAGCTTGCTCTTTCTTTCCCTCCTGGCCTGCAGTTGCCGCTCTCTGGGCACTACGGCACGCGAGGAAACCGGCGCATTTGCGCGTTCAGGCGCCTACTTTTCCGGTTCGTATCCCAACCTTTTTGCGACCCTCCTGGGCAAGAGCGCAGAAGAAATCGAGGCCAAAATAGCTGCAGCCTTTCAACAACTTTTCTACGGTCGCGACGAGAGCGAACGCATCTATTACCCCGTAGAGCCGGACATGGCCTACATTGTGGACGTCTTGCACCAGGACGTACGCACCGAAGGCATGTCCTATGGCATGATGATCAGTGTCCAGCTGGACAAGAAGGAGGAATTCGACCGCCTGTGGAAGTGGGCCAAGACCTACATGCAGCACAAGCGGGGTCCGCGACGCGGCTATTTCGCATGGCACTGTCGTACCACTGGCGCGGTGATCGATTCCAATGCTGCCTCCGACGGCGAGGAATGGTTCGTGATGGCCCTCTTTTTTGCCGCTGCCCGTTGGGGAAATGGCGAGGGTATCTACCACTACGAGGCGGAGGCACAGGCCATCCTCGAAGCGATGTTGAGCAAAGCGGATTCCTCTGACAGAGATGATGTGGTGACCAACATGTTCAACAGAAGGCACAAGCAGGTGGTCTTTGTGCCGGTGGGCAATGCGGACGATTTCACCGACCCTTCTTACCACGTGCCTCACTTCTATGAGCTGTGGGTCAGATGGGCGCGCAGGGAGAACGACTTCTGGTGTGAGGTCGCCGAGACGAGTAGGCAGTTCCTAAAGAGAGCTGCGCATCCCAAAACCGGGCTGTTCCCTGACTATGCTCTGTTCGACGGGTCTCCCCACGACCCTCCTTGGGGTGGAGGACACAGGGACTTTCGTTACGATGCATGGCGGGTGGGAATGAATATCGCCATGGACTATGTGTGGTTCCTCAAAGACGATTGGGCAGTCACTCAAAGCAATAGACTGCTCAATTTCTTCTTCGCCGAGGGGATTGGCACCTACGGCGACCTGTTCACCTTGGATGGCA
>JACIZP010000245.1 GCA_014359355.1 Calditrichota bacterium
ATGTGCACCTTAGCCCGCGCCGGCAAGTGGATAAAGTCCATCTTCCGTTCGCCGCGCCCGCTGACCACTGCCGGCGGCAGAGGAAGCTCATGCGCCGTGGCAACCACGTACGGGTTTGGCACCACCTTCACGCGCTCCAACTCGCGCGCCGCCTGCTCATCACTCAGGGCAGGCCGCTCCGTGGTGAACTCGAAGACATCTCCCGCCCGGAACGGCTTCCTGGTCACGATAGTCAATGTGTCGCCCGCGCCGTAGACGAACGCCTGGCCGGTGCGGCTGGTGAAGGTGATGTCGTAGGTGTAGAGCTGCTCCCCCTGCAGGCCGGGTTCCACCAGAATGAGCTCATCGAAGGGGGTCAGTTTGCCGTCGCCGTTCATGTCGGCAAACACAAAGTCGATGTACCGCCTATCGGTGAGGTTGTAGACCCGAAAGTTCACCGGGATAGGATCGATGTAGTACTTGGGAATGCCCAGCGAGGTGTCAATCACCCCATCGGCGAACTCGATGCGGTAGTCCGCAGGATGCCAGTAGCCCACCAGTCTTTCCACCCCAAAGTAGGTGTCGACAATGGTCAGGTTGAAATTGTATCCCTTCTCCGGCCGACTCCAACGGGAAGCCAGCGTGTCCAGCCTCACGGTCCAGTGGTTGTCGAAGGCCAGGCGCACCCCGTCGAAGATGTCGGTGTCCTTGGTCTCGCCCACCCACGGGCTCCCCTCGATGAACGGGCTGCGATAGACAGGGTAATACTGGTACGTGACAGAATAGGCCTCTCCATAGAGCAGGTCGCCGGACTGGCGTCCGCGAATACGGCCGCGGACCAGGTCCAGCTCGTACTTGGAGGGCGCAACCTCCCTGCCGCTGCCGTCCTTGACGACAATCGTCCCGGCAACAAGATGCGTGTGGGGCAACGCCACCGAAAAGGTGTCACGTGCGAGAAAGGTGCTCGTCACAGGAGTCACTTTCTGCAGCGAATAGAAGGTGGTGGTGGGCACAAAGTACTCATCCGGGTCCCGACCATCGACATTTGGCTCGCCTGAGTCAGGCAGCCCGTTTCCCTCCGTGCCGTCAGGATCGCGGGTGTTCGGCTTGCCGTCAGAACCGACATCATCGGTGAGGGCGTTCCAGTCACCATCGTTGTCGACGCCGTCGTTACCCGTGTCCAGGAACTCGATGCGGTAGGTGTGCCCGGTCTGTGCCTGCTCGTCAATGACCAAGTAGAAGACGTTGCCGGTACCGACGCTGGACAGCGGCGGCACCAGCACGCTCCCCTGGGGAGGCACGTAACCGGCCACCGCTGCATTGGGGATTGCCACCGCCGTGTTGCGATAGGTGCGCACCTCACCGGAAGGCAACACATCGATGCGCTTGTCGTTCTCCTTCGGGAAGATGTCCAAAGTCTCGTCGCCCCGGTCGTAGGCCACCACGGCGTAGAAGTAGCGCCGCCCGTTTTCCACGTCATAGTCGACGTAGCTGTGCTCGAGACCGGTGTCGTCGCCCAGGTAGAAGGAGGCGCCGTGGCTCTGCTGGAAGAGCTCGGCACTTCCGCGGAAATAACCTCTGACGCCATTCTTCAAGTCGAACTGCGCAATTGGCTTGTATTGGATGGGCCGGCCGTCCGCATCGGTGACCCCGAAGACCTCATTGAAGTTGTGATCGGTGGCGCGGTAGATTTTGTACCCCTCAAAGTCCTTCACCTTCAGCACCGGGTCCACCGACTCCTCGGCGCGCCGGTCCCAGTAGAGCGTGACTTTCCCATCCCCTGGGACCACAGTGAGCATGGGCTTCTCCGGCGGCGGCGGGAATCGATAATCGCTGTTGTAAATCTTTTGCACCGTCTCGCGGTTTTTCAGCAGGTCAGCGATGTCCACCTGCGGACCGCCTCCCTCTCCATAGACCAGTGCCAGCGAGAAGCGCTGCGTCTCGCCTGCGCGCAGGGGGAAGTAGCCGGAGCCGTAGATGAAGTCGCCGTCTTCGCCCCGCTCCGGCTTGTTGTTCACGATTGAGGAAGGAACTTCGAAGTAGCCGGGGGCCAAGCGCCGCCACAGGTCCTCGTCGTCAGCCATGGAGAAGGCACGGGCAGGGGTGAAGTACTCAAAGCTGGTCAAGCCGATCTGGTCAGATTCGTCCACATCGGTCTGGTCGAAATTCGGCTCGCCAGGGGTTGGCCGTCCATCGCCCTCGCCCGGGTCGTTCGTGCCCGGCACCCCGTCAGCGCCCACGTCGTCGTATTCGGCGCTCCAATCGCCATCGTTGTCGATGCCATCGTCACGCTTCTCGTCGATGAGAGGATCGTTTAGGCCCAGGCCAGTGATGTAGTCTTTGTGCCGCACCGGATTGAAGCGGTCGATGAGAACCTTGCCGGTGCGATCTTTGCGGATCTGGTAGTAGTGCAGGTAGTAGTTCTCGTCGATCAGCCCATCAAGGTCATTGTCAATCCCATCGTAGGCGTTTGAGTTGACCACCTCCAAGCCGTCCTGGATGACCACATTGCCTTCCACGAGCTCGGTCACGCCTGGGCTGACCTGCACCAGGTAAGGCACGCCCCGGGCGGCCCCGCGCGTGACGAAGGTGGTGTCTTGCGGGGGCACTGTCACCACGGTGCGGTTGTAGTCATCGTCGATCACCACCACCTTGTCGCCCGCGCGGATCACGCGCTTTTGAAAGTCGGATTGCACAAAGAGCGGCCCGGTGGCAGGGATCAACGGATGCTCCTCCGCGTCCCCGTCGTTGTCGATGCCGTCGTAGCCGTTCCCTGGACTTTCCAGAAAAGCATAGCCGACCACTCCCACAGGTCCGGTCCAACGGGGGTTCCGGCTGCAATTGTCATCAAAGTCCGCGGTGTAGGTGAGGTCCTTCTCTACATCGAAAAAGGAGTAGTCGTCATCGTATTCGCGATAGTCTTCGGTGGAGGTGACGCCCACATAAGTGCCCACCAGCATGCCAAAGACGACCTTGCTGTAGTCCGTGGTGCTGGTGTTGGTAATCTCGTAGAGCCAAAAGATACAGTCCTGGGCAAGAAAGTCCGACCACTGCATGCCGCGCACCTTCACCTGCAGACCCAAGCCGTTGCGGTTCGGATTGCGCGCGTCCGGCTTGAAGGCCACGCCCCAGCGGTTGTACTGCGCGACGTTGAACTCCTCGTCATTCTGGTCATCCATCACAAAGAAGCACTCTTCCGAGGCCGTGGTGGTCTTGCCAAAAAAGCCGTTCCAGGAGCCGGGCCAACCGGGATCGAAGGGGTCATTCATCTTGTCTGGCCAGACCGGGGGCCAGGATCGCGGATCGCTGTAGAGGGCGATGCCTTGGGAATACTCGTTGAAATACCCGGCCACCGGCTCGAATCCCCAGTAGGTACCTGATGGCGAGAGCTCGTGTTGCGTCGTCGGCCGGTCCACTGGACAGACGACCACGGAGTGGAATGTCTTGCCCTGAGCGACAACCTCGGCGCCCACCAACGGGCTCACGTCGCCGATGTAGCCGTTGTCGTCATAGATCCAGGCGCCTCGTTTCCCTCGCTGCGCTGGCTGCCCGATGACGCCCCAATTGCCAAAGACGGTCTTCACCAAGTTGCCGCGCATCACCGCATCGCGACGGTACTGACGGCCGCTCTGCGCCTGCGCCCTGTCCGCCATCGCCAGCGCTGCCACCGCCAACAGCACTGCCATTATGCCAAATCGGCTTCTCATAATCGCTCTCCGCGCTAAATCGCCTTCCTAACGGGTCTGGCCAAAGTCAAAGGTCACCCCCACCTCTACCCTGCGAGGTTCGGAGTAATGCGTGGGATTGGTGAACCAGTCCTCCAGCGTGTTCACCAGTTGCAAGGGGTTGCTCGACCTGGCCACCGCTTCGTCATAGGTAAAGCCCGCACGCCCTGTGTCGTTGTAAACGTTCACCTCATTCAGCCTGTCCAGCACGTTAAACACTCGCACAAACAGGGTCAGCACCCCGGGCTTCAGCCGGAACTCCTTGTAGGCCCGCAGGTCGATGTTCAGGTTGCCCGGTTTGCGCTGGCTGTTGGTAAGCAGGGTCGAAATGTCGGCAGTGGATCGCGGTGTATACGGAAGCCCGCTCCCCAGTTGCCCAATGAGGCTTGCCCCATACCCTCGACCCGCGTACGAGAGCGTGCCGTTCAGGGTGTGGCGCTGATCCCAGTCTAAGGGGGTGAGCTGCACTTCTGGTAATGCACCGCCACTCAAGGCGTTCCGTGCCTGCTCCGGGTCAGAGTTGGTCCCCTTGGCAATCTGCATGGTGTAGTCCAGCGAGGCGGCTAAGCCACCCGAGAAACGCTTGTTCAGCGACACGATGATGCCTCTAATGAAACCAAAGTCGCTGTTGACCAGTTTGCTGTACCGCCCAAAGCCACCAAACAAGACAATCTCTTGCGCCTGCGTTCCCGCCAAATTGCGCACGTCGCGGAAATAGCCCGTGATATGGAGGGACAGGTCTTCGGCAAGTTGTTGCTGCAGGCCGATCTCGCCGCTCACCGTCTGCTCAGGCTTCAGATCCGCATTGCCGATCACCCCCAAGTTCCCTGTGCCGGTCCCCAGCTCAAAGTCCGGGTTCTGGTACAAGCGCTCGAACCGGGGTATCTGGAAAAAGTGCCCGTAGGAGAAATGAATCACGCCCCTGTCCGTGATGGGGAAGGAGACTCCCAGCCTGGGGCTCACCTGCACCTTGGCACTCGCCTTCTTGTACCAATACTGCTGCCGCTCCGCTAAGGTGACGGCCGGCTCGCCAGGGTCCCAGATGCCGTTCCCCTCGGTGCCGTCCAAGTCGTGCGTTCCCGGCTTGCCATCGCTCCCCCAGTCGTGATAGCGGTTCTGCGGCTTGATGGGGTTGTAGATGGTCGGGTCGGTCTCATCAGTCAGCACCACGCCATCCGGCTCGAAGTAGTCCATGCGCACGCCCACATTGACGATAAAGTTCTTGAACTCCATCTTGTCCTGCAGATAGGCGGAGAACTCGGTGGGACGATGCGTGTATTGGCTCGCGTAAATGGTCGAGTCCGGCAGAATGCGCGTGGCGATGAAGGGACTGTCGAACAGCGGATCGATGGCCGATTGCGTGAGAACCGGTTGCAGGGTGACGTCCCGCTGGTAGACCTTGTGTTTGCGGAACTCAAGCCCTCCCTTGAGCTGGTGGGTAGCGGTCACCTGGCTGGTGAGATCGAATTTCGCTAAGTAGGTGTCCGTGCGCCGTTCGAAGCGCGCGTTGTCCGTCCCACCCGTCTTGAAGCTGTAGGCCCCTTGGAGGCCGATGTCGGGATGGACATAGCGGGCATCATGGGGGTCTTCGTACGTCCAACTCTTGTACGCCTTGCTGAACTGCGAGAAGCCAAGCGTATAGAAAGTCTTCGAAGAGACGAGGTGCGTGACCTTGATGATGTTGGTGAGCCCCGTCCTAAACCGCTGCAATTGACCGTCGGGGTTGTACTTGTAATCGCGTTGATAGTCCTGGTAGTCGACGTCATCCAGGATCACATTGTACGCCAGTTGCAGCCAGGGCACCGGCTTGTACATGAGCTTGCCCTGCAGGTAGAGCTTGCGATTCCAGTTCATGGGCACAAAGGCACCATCGCCCCGTCCGCCCTGGTGGGAGGCACGCAGTCTCTGGTAGTAAACCGCAAACGAATCGGCACTGATGTTCCGCGCGCGAAGCTCATTCTGCGTCAGGACCGAGTCCAGCAGGGCATTGGTGCCCAACACGTACTGGAAGCCCCGCTGGCCAGGCCCCACCACCCTGCTTTCCGCCAGGAATTCTGGAAACACCTGCTCCACCACCTGCTCCGGCAGGACCACGCTGGCTGTCACCGCCTGGGGCCGGTAGCGGCGCTGTCCAAACAGCCAACCGTCGAAGTAGATGTAGCGCGCATTCACAAAGTACGAGAGCTTATCTCGCCATAGAGGCCCTTCTAAGCTGCCCTCCACGTTGCGAATGGCCACCGGGTTGATGTTCTTGATGTGTGGGAAGATCTTGTCGTGCGTGCTCAGGTGATCGCCCAAGTAGGTGGTGAATGAACCGCCAAACGTATTTCCGCCTTCCTTGGTGGAGATGTTGACGATCCCGGACATGGCCTGCCCGTACTCGGCGTTGAAAGCCCCGCTCACCACCTGCAGCTCTTGCACCATGTTCTTGTTCACGTCAACGACCGTGCCCCCGTCGTAGACGTCGGTGACCGGGATGCCGTCGATCCAGTAGCTTATCTCGCCAGAGCGGCCGCCGCGGATGTGCAGGCCACCGCCGGCATCCCGTACCAGGCCGGCAGTCAGCGCCAACGCCTCGTGCACTTCGGTCACCGGCAAGGCCTTGATCTCCTCAGAACCCATGACGGAGGTGCTCGCGGTCAAGTCCTTGACCACCATCGGCCGCTCGGCTACCACCGTGACCGCCTCGCCCAACTCCAGAACCGTGCTCCGCAGCTTGAAGTTGATCTCTGTGGTCAGGTCGATGGACACGCGCACATTCTCGACGCGCATCGGCGAGTAGCCGATCATGCTGGCGCGCAAGGTGTAAGTGCCAGGCGGCACAAAGAGCACCACGTACCGCCCGGCGCCGTCGGTGGCGGCCCCCATGGTGGTCCCTTCCAGGGTGATGTTCACCCCAGGCAGGGGTTCGCCCGTCTCGGCGTCCTGAACCACGCCTGCGATCTTGCCGGTGGTGCCTGCCCAAACGAAACTTGGCAACCATAGCAGCAGGAGGCCGATCGCAGCATTACGCCCACAGCGCTGCACTATTCTCATTGCATGCCACTCCACATTTCTCCCACTGTCGCAGAGATTGACCCTTCTCCCCTTAGGCGATTGCCACCTGGCCCTCGACAGAGGCGTGTGCCCCACAACTGCGCCGCACTACCAAACTGGTGGCAAAGGTGCGCACGAAGCGCGGCGCCTGCGGGTGCGTGATGCGCTCCGCCAACCTGTCCACGGCCAGGCGGCCCATCTCCAGCATCGGCTGGCGCATGGTGCTCAAACCGAGTAACTCAGCAATCTCGATGTCGTCGAAACCGACAATGGCCATGTCCTCAGGGATTCGCACGCCTGCCTCAGTGGCCGCGCGCATCGCCCCTTCGGCCTGGACGTCGCTTGAGACGAACACTGCGGTGGGGCGCTCCTGGCCCAACGCCAGGAGTTTCCTCATGGCCCGGTAGCCTGCTTCCCTGCAGAACCCGTCCTGGCCAGGAATGGAGTCGACCACCACGACGTAGCGTTCGTCCACCTGCACGCCGGAGTCGGCCAGGGCCTGACGATACCCTTGTAGCCGCACCCGCGCCGGCAAACTACGCAGGTGGCCGACAATCATGCCCACGCGTCGATGGCCCAGCTGCAGCAGGTGACGGGTCGCCTGGTACGCCCCTTCGCGATTCTCCACGGTGATGGAATCCAAGGCCGGATGGAAGCTGTCCACCAAAACAATGGGCACTTTGGCACTTATGAACTTGCGCGCATAACGGTCGGAGATGGGCAGGGAAATGAGCAACACGCCGTCCACGCGGCGCTCGCGCAGGGTGCGCTCCAGGAAGAGCTCTAACTTGTCGGTCTGATGAACGCTGTAGAGGATCAAATCGTAGTGATGGCGGATCGCCTCTTCTTGCACGCCGCGCAACAGCTCGACAAAAAAATAGCCCGTGAAAATGGGCAGGATGATGGCGATCATGTCGGTCTTGTTGCGGGCCAGACCCTGGGCGAGGGCATGGGGGCGATAGTTGAGTTCCTGAATGGCTTTCAGGACGCGAGCCTTGGTGGCGGCGGCGATGAGTGGGCTATCGTTGATGGCGCGCGACACGGTGCCGATGCCGACTCCGGCGCGCCTGGCCACATCGTAGATAGTCACCGGCATGACTGGTCTCGTTGGCGATCGGGCCATCGTTTGCTGAGACGCACTGCCGAACGGGCTGGAAGCCCTTCCAGAAAGCGCCGTATGTTACGAAAAAAATCGCCAAAAGTCAAGTAGATTTTTTCGCCGGAAAAATGAACTATCGGGCGGTTCCTTCACGGGATTCCCTTGCCGAGGCCCGCGTCCATGGCAACCGCGAGGACCTGCCTGATGTTGTCCCGGCCGTCCGCACCTCCCTCAAAA
>JACIZP010000246.1 GCA_014359355.1 Calditrichota bacterium
GTCGAACTCCACGGGCAGGGCCTCGATAGCCGTTGCGCTCGACGTCTTGCCTTCCTCTGCAGGCAGCTGCACGAACTGCCTCTCCAGGTGAAATGCCTGGGGGAAAAGCGCATCGATCTTGCGCACATCGAGCCGCAGCAAGGTCTCATGACGCAAGTTCACCAGGGTCAGGCCGACGATAGCTCCTTCGGGCACTTTGCTGCTCAGCACCGCCAGCGCATCGTAGATCCGCGGCGCATCAAGCCCACGGCAGTCGACCGGTGGAAGCTTCATCATGGGGCGGCTGTTAACCGGGCAGTACTGCACCTCTCTGCTCTCCAGGTCAACGAGCAGGAAACCCGTCTCGTTCGCCCATTCGTTGAGGCTGGTGCGCTCGGTGGCCCCGGAATAGCAGACGTGCGGCTTTATGGCAATGTGGCGGTGATAGTGGCCGAGCGCGATGTAGTCGAACGTTTTCATCAGCGCGACTTCCACGTCGGGAAGGCGCTGCTCATTGAACTCCCCCATCGAGTAGGTCTGCCCACTGGTCCAGGCACCATGGGTAACCAGCACGTTGTAGCGGGCCTGCGGCCGGAAGGCAACTGCCTTGAACGCTGCCTCGAGCTCCTCACTCAGCGCACAATGCGGCACGCAGTGAAAGTCCACCTCTCCGATGGAAAAGCGCTCATAGCGCGCGCTATATGCGGCATGCACCTTGGGGAAGAGGGCAATGCTTTCGAAGATCGAGCCTGTGGCAGCGATGCGCGGGGTGGAGTGGTTACCCGACACCATGATGAGCTCGATACCTGCTTCCACGATTTTCTGGATCCCCTCCAAGGCAACTCTGATGGCGCGATTGGTAGGTCTTGAGGTGTGGAAGAGGTCCCCCGCATGGACGAGCACCTCGGGCCTGTGCGCCAAGGCAGCCTCAACCACCTGATTCCACGCGTCGTAAAAGTCCTGTTCCCGCTGGTTGAGTCCAGTACGTGGGTCAATCTTGCCGTATTCTGAGTAGCCCAGATGCGTATCGGAAACGTGAAGAAGTCTCATTGGCCTCATGCCCTCACCCACGATCGGCGCTCTCCTCCCCCTGCGTGCCGCCTTGCGATGAGGCGGCCTTTTTCGCCTGCGCTCCTTCGGGAGGCAAAGGTCTGCACCTCCCCCACCTCACTGGACGAAGGCGCATCGTTCGCTCATCCCGGCCGAAAGATAGCAAACTCTGGGGTGGGAATCAAGCAGCATGATGGGAGGAAACAGCGGGACTGAGAAGAAAATGAAAAGCGGAGGTCGCCGCATGTGCTTGCTGGCGTCCTCCGCCAAAGCCTCACTGTGCCAAAACCCTCACTCCCCGGGTAGAGCAGCCATGACCGGGATGAGAACTGGTACGGCAGTGCCCCAGTCCTCCGCCTAGACGCTGAGTAGGGCAAAGCCGCACCCCAGTTGTCGCTGGCCTCTTCTCGAAGACAGGCTGGTGGCTCCCCAGAGGCAGAAGGTAAAGTTGGCCAAGCCAGGTCTTTTTCCTGGCTGGGAAATGCAACCCTGTCGAGCTGGCCCCCGCGCCAGCTCGACCCGCCTTTGACGTGCGCCTACTTGACCAGCTCCGCCTTCATCACGGCGACTACCGCCTCCTCTGGGCCCTTGCTACTCGCCCTCCCGACCACCACGAACTCGCCGAGGGGCAGGTTGAGGCTCGTGCCCAGGACCACCCCTGGGGTGGGTGCGCTCAAGCGCAGCTTCTCCAATCTTACCGCACCGCCATCCGCCTCCAGGTACTCGACACGCTCGACGCTACAGGAGGCGAAAATCCGCTCAGAGATGCCGACTTGGAGCTGACACAGCTCGCCGCTGTACACGATGGCAGTTCCCGAGCCGAGCAGCGAGTAGTGGCTGTAGCGAAAAAGCGCGCTCAGTTTCCTCACCACCGGGGCAAGGTCTGCGGGAATCTTCCTCTTCCGCTCGCCGCTCCCGTCCGCCAGGAAGAGATGGAGGTCGAGGCGCACCTGCTTGGGCTGCACATCGTAGCGGGCAAGTAGGCCGGCCACTTTGTCCAACACCTCCGGGGTGTCGCGCACGGTGAGCACGCGCATGGTCTGCCCGGGGATGACTTCCCCGTTCCCGCTCAAGAACGGCTTGATCAGGCTCGCCAGCTCGACTGGATTCTTGTACCTAAGGTCAAAGGTGCGAGCGACCAAGGAGCCCTTGGCTCGAAGCCTTATGGTCAGCGACTTCGTTTTACCCGTCGTCACGACAACCCCCCGCTGCAGTTCTTCGGCGTACCCTGCTGCCGTCACGCGTAGGTCGTAGGCGGTGTTCTGCAAACCCTGCAGGACGAACGAGCCACGCTCATCGCTCTCGGCCGCGACCAACCGGCCCCTTTCACCCTCCGGATAGGCCATGATGCTTGCTCCGGCGATCCCCTTGCCGGTGGCTTCGTCCACTACGGTCCCCTCGATTCTGCCCGTCTCCTGGGCCAGGCTAATGCCCGTTGCCAGGAGGAGGGCAAGCAGCGTCACCCCTCGCGTGCTCATCTCTTTTCCTCCTTCGAGTAACGTTCTTTGTTTTCTCTCTTTGCGCTAATCCAGGAGCCAGACGATAGTCATGCGCGGGTCGTCGACGTGCAGGATCAATGCGGTGGTGCCAGGCTCAAGCCCCCCTTCAACCACGGGCAGGGCAACACCCTGGCTCACCAGCTTTTCCGCCGGCTGGAGCGCCCTCTCCCGAGTTGAGCGCATCGAGAAATCACGCAGCCAAAAGACTGCAGCCGCGACCAGCACGGCCAGGCCGACCCCCACGAAGCCCAGCCTCACCCGTGGTGCAGCGTGTTGCGCTGGCTGGCACTCTTGGACCAGGCGTGTCCGGATTCTGGGCCACAGTTGTACCCCGGCGGAAACCTCCTCCGCAGCGACAAGTAAACGCTTGCCCACGGTTAGGGCACGTTCCACGCGCGCAAGCTCAGCCTGGCAGGCCGCGCAGCCACTAAGGTGGCGCCTCAGCCGCTCCTGCAGGCGTGGCGGAAGGTCGTTTCCGGCGTAGAGCTCGATCAGTGCCCGCACCCGTGTACACCTCATCGTCTACCTCTCCAACAGTTCAGGGAATTCGTTTTCGATGATGTGGCGCAGCGCCCGCCGCGCCAGGCAAAGGTGGCTTCTTACGGTACTTTGCCGACAGCCGAGGATGCGCGCGATTTCGGCAATCTCCAGCCCCTCCAGGTCACGGAGCACGAAGGCGGCGCGCTGCTTAACACCAAGGCGTCTCGCCAGGCTTCTCACCACAGTAAAGAGCTCGGCGTTCTCCACCTGTCCGTCGGGTCCGGTGTCCTGGGCTGGTTCCTCCTGCGCAACTTCGTCGTGCGCGAAAACTCTTCCGGCGCCCCGCTCTCGGGCGACGATGTCGTGACAGAGATTGACCACGATGCGGTAGAGATACGTGAAGAGTGGTCGCGCGAGGTCCACCCTGTGCAGGGAGCGGTACAGCCGGACAAACGCCTCGTGGCTCGCCTCGCGTGCCAAGCTCCTATCTCCCAACATGCGCAGCGCTAACGCGAAGACGCGCCTCTGGTAGCTCTCCACCAAGGTGCCGAAGGCTTCCATGTCTCCGCCGCGAGCCTGCTGGAGGAGTTGTCGCTCATCGACTGCTTGCACGCCACCTCTACTTCGCGCCGCCTCTCACCCAGCTCGTGGGTCCACTTGCTACCTGATGATACCGTGTCATGCGCCAAAATGCTGAACGGAAAAGTCCTTTGGCAAGGAATCGAATCTCCTTTAGAAAAGTGGACTACACCGAGCCGACCGACTGTCCGGCACGAGGGCAAAAACAGAGCTGACCCAAGCGAGAATTCGTCATCCCTGTCTTCGCGAACGCCGCGCTTCTTGCCCTGAGTGTGGGATGCGGGAAGAAGGCGGGGAGCGTAACCTCGCCGTCTCTCAAACGGGGTTTTCCTAAGGCTTGAGAAGGACGGCGGTGAGCTTGTGCCGGAAACAAGAAGCATCACTCGCCCACGAAATCGAGCTTGATTGCCAGCATCGACTTTCCTATCTTTGACTCAGCGCGTACTTTGTGCGGAGTCGCGCCGGCCAAATGCCGGCAAGGGGCTTCGTCTGATTGCGCCCGGCGGGTGGCCTTAGCCGCTTTCCCCTTCGACCTGCAGCGGAAGAGACTGGAGGAGGCAAGTATGGAAAACTTTTCTTCCCACGCGTTGCTCATGGCCGCGATCGCCGGCCTAGCGTTGAGCACTGGGAGCGCGAAAGCAAGACAAGTTGCGCTTCTCTCGCCCGACCGACGCACGCAGGTGGTAGTGGACGTGGGACAGGTCATCACCTACTCCGTCCGCCACAACGGGAGGGAGATCCTCTCTCCTTCACCGATTTCCCTGACCCTTGGCGACGGCACCGTCCTCGGTTCCCGGCCCGCGCTCCGGAGGACGCGGCAGCACGAAATCAAACAGGTGATCCGGCCGGTGGTGATGGAGAAGTCGGCGGAAATCCTCGACCATTGCCACGAGTTGGTGCTGGAATTCCAGGGAGGTTTTTCGCTCGTCTTCCGGGCTTACAACGACGGAGTGGCCTACCGCTTTGTCACGCAGCTTCCTGGAGAGATCGTGGTCAAGGCGGAGCAGGCCACGTTCCGATTCCCAGCCGACTGCATGACCTACTTCCCCGAGGAGGAAAGCTTCTTCTCCCACTCGGAGCGGCTCTACCTGCATATCCCCCTGAGCCAGATCACACCGGATCGGTTCTGCTCTCTCCCCGCATTGGTGGAGATCCCCAACGGCCCTAAGGTGGCGATCACCGAATCCGACCTGGAAGACTACCCGGGAATGTACTTGACCGGCTCGAAGGACTGGACCAATGCCCTGGTGGGCCTCTTCCCGCATTACGTACTCGAGGACAGTGCCCGCAACGATCGTGATATTGTGCCGGTCCGGCGCGCCGATTTTCTCGCCCGGACGCGCGGTGAACGGGTTTTCCCCTGGCGGGTGATGGTCATCGCCGATCGAGACGGGGATCTGGTGGAGAGCCAGATGGTGTACAAGTTGGCCCGCCCCTTAGAACTCGACGACACCTCCTGGATCAAGCCAGGCAAGGTGGCCTGGGACTGGTGGAACGCGCTCAACGTGTACGGGGTGGACTTCCGAGCGGGGATCAACACCGCCACCTACAAGTACTACATCGATTTCGCCGCTCGCTATGGGATCGAATACGTGATCCTCGACGAGGGGTGGTACAAGCTGGGCAATCTTCTGGAAGTGAATCCGGACATCGACATGGAGGAACTGACCGCCTATGCCCGCGAAAAGAACGTCGGTCTCATCCTCTGGGTCGTGTGGAAGACGCTGGACAATCAGATGCAGGAGGCGCTGGACCAGTTCCAGCGGTGGGGAATCAAGGGGATCAAGGTCGACTTCATGCAGCGGGATGACCAGGAGGTGGTCAATTTCTACTGGCGGGTGGCCCGCGAGGCCGCCAGGCGCCACATGGTGGTGGACTTTCACGGCGCCCACAAGCCCACCGGCCTCCGGCGGGCCTACCCGAACGTGCTCACGCGAGAGGGGGTGCGCGGCATGGAATGGAGCAAGTGGAGCACCGGCGCTTCGCCCGAGAACGCGGTGACCATCCCCTTCATCCGGATGCTCGCGGGACCCATGGACTACACCCCAGGAGCCATGCTGAATGCCACACGCGAGCAGTTCCGCCCCATCATGACATTGCCGATGAGCCAGGGGACCCGCTGCCACCAGCTGGCCATGTACGTGGTGTACGAAAGCCCCCTGCAGATGCTCTGCGACAGCCCTACTCACTACCTGAAAGAGCCGGAGTGCATGGAATTCCTGGCGAAGGTGCCCACCGTCTGGGACGAGACCCGGGTTCTGGATGCGCGCGTGGCAGAGTACATTCTCGTGGCCCGGCGGAACGGCGAAGATTGGTGGCTTGGGGCCATGACCAACTGGACGCC
>JACIZP010000247.1 GCA_014359355.1 Calditrichota bacterium
CGGTTGCAGCTCCGCGCGAACTCACAAGTACCAGTACCTGCGTCCTCTGCCTCGCAGGAAGCGACGTGTCAGCTCGCTGGTCAGGAAGTCAAAAGCCTCGTCCACCGTGGAGGCAAAGCTAAACAGCTTCATGTCCTCCGGCGCGATCGTCCCCCACTCGACGAGCTTGTCGAAGTCGATGACTTCCTCCCAGTAGTCTCTCCCGTAGGCGAGGACCGGCACTTCCTTCCGCATCTTGCCGGTCTGCAGCAAGGTCAGCACTTCGAACCACTCATCCAAGGTGCCGAACCCGCCAGGGAACACTGCCAAGGCCTTGGCCAGGTACACAAACCAAAACTTGCGCATGAAAAAGTAGTGGAACTCAAAGCCAAGGCCTGCAGAAATCCAAGGATTGGGCTCCTGTTCGTGGGGCAGACTTATGTTCATGCCGATGGTCGGGCCCCCTGCCTCTGCGGCCCCCCTGTTGGCTGCTTCCATTATCCCCGGACCTCCGCCGGAGCAAATCACAAAGCGCTGATTCTCGCCCAGGCTCATAGACCATTCAGTCAGGCGGCGTGCCAGCTCGCGGGCATCCTCGTAGTATTGCGAGAGGCGCAGTTGGCGTTCGGCAGCCTTCACTGCCTCGGCAAGGTCGCGCTCGTTCCCTCTGCCCACGGCGAATGCAGCCCGTGCCGCTGCCAATTGTCGCTCCGCCTCGTCCTTGGGTAAAGCCCTTGCAGAGCCGAAGAAGACAATGGTGTCC
Organism: Calditrichota bacterium; assembly: GCA_014359355.1. Classification (NCBI taxonomy): domain Bacteria; kingdom Pseudomonadati; phylum Calditrichota; species Calditrichota bacterium. The sequence continues at coordinate 743 of JACIZP010000247.1, forward strand.
TTTACTCCCTTCTTGCGCAGCCGCTGGAATGGCTCCAGATACTCCGCCAGCATCCGCAGGACGCGGGCGTCGGAGCTGTTGAGGAAGCGGACATTGCGGTATGCCTTCTGGGGGTGCCTGTTGCGCTTTGTGCGCACGGCGTGGTCGTTTTCTCCGGCAAGAGCAGTTTGTGTGGAAATCGGCTCCATCTGACCTCCTCCCTCCTTCCCTTCACCGCAGATTGCGCCGCAGCCATCGGACCGTGGTGGTGATCAGCTTGCGGCGATAGCGCACTGTTTCGAACATATGTCCGGCCCCAGGGATCATATAGAAGTCGGCCGGCGGCGTCGCCTTGACTTGCATCGACCTGAAGCCCTCCACAAACAGCGGGTCGTCTTTGTCCCCCTGCACCAAGAGTTTGGGCATGGAGAGCTTACGAAAGGCGCGGCCGACGTCGTACTTCAGAGCATCTTCCCAGAACTGGCGTTTCAGGTACCAGCCGTCAAACTCGTAGCCTTGCAGTGTTTCGTCTGAGCGTACCCGCTCCGGCGCGCGCTGCTGGAAGAGCTTGCGCAGGTCTGGCACCACAGACCATCCGACAAAGGCCTCGGCAGGATGGTGGCTGAGGGTCAGAATCGCAGCAGCCCCACCCAGACTCACGCCCAATACCGCCACGCGAGTGCAGTCTTGCTGCTTCATATACTGCATGGCGTCCACGAGGTTTACGATGTTATGCGTGAGCGTCGTATCGGCAAAGTCACCTTCGCTGTCGCCGGAGCCATAGAAGTCGAAGCGCAGTACAGCCATGCCCGCCTCGGCGAAAGCACGTGCCGCTTCCACAAACAGGCGCCTGCTCTCCACTTTGTTGCCAGTGAACCCGTGGCACATGATCACACCCCGCCCTGCGTGCATCGCTGGCATGTGGAGTATGCCGACCAACTGATGCCCCTCGCTCTGAAATGCGACAGGATACTCGCGCATCTGCGTCACCTCACGCCCGATCCGGCAGCAGGATTCTGTCGGCCACCAGCTCTACCACATGTTTGACCTGCACATCCAGCTTGTGGCGTCGCACGCCATAGGCAAGCTGCATCAAACAGGACGGGCAAGCGGTGGCGAGCACCTGGGCACCGGTTTTTCGGACATTCGCCATCTTCCTGTCCAGAATCTGCTCGGACGTTTCCGGATGGGTGATGTTATACGATCCAGCACCTCCGCAGCACCAATCGGCCTCCGGTAGCTCTACGAACTCAACTCCCGGCAGTGAGCTCAGCACCTGGCGCGGTGCGTTTCGTTCTCGCAGATAGTGACTCAGATGACACGGGTCGTGGAACGTCACGCGGATGCTTCCCGTCTTCTGAAAAGAGAGCTCCGTCGTTGCGAGAAACTGAGTCGCATCCTTGACGCGGGCAGCCACAGCCTCAGCTCGCGCCTGTGCCTGGGCGTCCGCGGCGAATAGGTGGGGGTATTCCTTCAGAAACGAGGTGCAGCTTGCGCATTCGGTGAGCACGACGTCTGCTTCGATTTCCGCGATTGCCTCCAAGTTCCGGCGGGCAAGCGACCGCGCGCTTTCCAAGTCACCATACGCATAGGCCGGCAGGCCACAGCAGACGTTGTCCAGCACGGTAACCGCGCAGCCCGTGCTTCGCAGGAGCTTCAGGGTGGCAAGCCCCACCTGTGGCATGGCGAAGTTGATGGCGCAGCCCACGAAGTAAGCGACACGGAGGCCGTCTCTTCCCTGCGCCAGGTCTGCTTGTGCCTCCGGCATGTCACGCAGGAAGTGACGGGGAATGCGCGGCACCAGGGCTTCGGCCGTTGCCACGCTCCTTCCATACCAGCCGAGGATGCGCAACACGCGCACCAGACCGGAGAGTCCCGTGTTCTTGCCAAGCCTGGCCAGCGCGATCAGTCTCCCCAAGACAGCGGGGTTCGGCAACAGGCGCTGGAAAATGACTTGTTGGAGCGCCGGCCGGCCGAACTGGGCATAGTAGGCGGCACGGGCAGCGGCAATGATTTGATCGGTACGTACCTCGGGGTGGCAATTCGTTACGCACGCGTCGCACATCAAGCAGCGGAAGATGGCCGACTTGACCTGGCGATCCATCCGATGCCGGTTTTCGTACAGAGCCCGCACCAGGTTGTTGCGACCGCGCGCGACATCGCGCTCGAGGTAAGTGAGGCTATAGGTGGGACACGTCGGTTGACAGTACCCGCAGCGATTGCACCGCGAGGCCTCGTCATACACTTCGCGCAAGAGGTCAATGGACATCTACAAGCCTCCCACAAATCGGCCGCCCGCAAACACGCCTCGCGGGTCAAACTCCTGCTTCAGTCGTCGCATCAAGTCCAGCGTCTCCGGACGCGCACCCCAGACGTCGAGCTCGTCTTTGGTTTGCTTGCTGGCACGCGAAAGAACAACTGAGCCTCCCTGCTCGGCGATCCCGGTGCGCAGCGCCACCAGTTCACGAGCAACCTCAAGCTCGGTGCTCTGGTCAACGTCTATGTTTGCCGTAACTACGCCAAGCCCGTAGTGGCAAACCACCTCTGCCCTGCGGTCGCGAGCGCGCGCCGCCTGTGCGATGTGCGCCAGGACTCTCTCCACCTCACTCATCGGCACGTTCACGCGAATCTGCAGTCGAGCCTCAGCGCCGTGCAGGAGCTCGCCAACACCTTTCCACAGACGTCGCGCAGCCCCTGCGTCCAGCACGCGGGCCTCGGCTGCGGCGGAGCGGAGCTCGGCCTCTGCAGAACGCGTCACCGCAGCCACCACCTGGCGCTTCCCTTCGAACAGGACGGCCAGCAGATGTGCGTCGGCCCGGCCGCTCAGTTCCGGCATGGCAAGGCGATTCATCGCCCCCGACGAGATCACCTCCACCGCCGCTGGACAGAGCGGCGAGCGAGCCATGGCCGCAGCGGCCTTGCAGCAGTCTTCGCGCTTGGGGAACACCGCAAGCACCGTTCGCGCACTTTCCGCAAGGGGG
>JACIZP010000248.1 GCA_014359355.1 Calditrichota bacterium
AGCGACGGTAGACAAGAGTTCCGCGAAGCGAAGTGTCCGGCACGGCGCTTGCGACGGGTGCCCCCGAGCCAAGGGTCGCCGAACGGGGCAACCGGAAGGCGATCACTGCGCTTTGCAGCTCCGCTTTGCCCCGCACCGGATAGGTGGGACCGGTCCGCCTTTGGAAGGCGAGGAACGGTAATGTGATCAGCACCGCCAGCACCCAGCGCAGAACGGACATCCAAGGCCTTGCCTTCATCTCTTCAGCCCTATCTGATGCAACTCGCCCCGTGCGATGAATGCCTGGAGGCAGAGATGCCGCCGCGCCCTGCAACCTATTTCATCTCGCCCAACAGGGGCCATAACTCCTGTAGACTTCCATGGGGTTCGGCACACACGAGGACATGCACCGTTGCCTGGCGCGCGAACCTGGTGACCACCGAAGCCGCTGTCTCGACTATCTCATAGTGGAGCGCCATCGCTCCTGGCGACACGCCCACACCAATGAGGGTTGTGCCTGGCAGCGGGCCCGGACCCCAGTGAAAATAGTCGGCGTCGGTGCTCACGGCCTGGGGCAGCCCATAAGGCTTCCCCAGGACATTCACCGCTCCTGCCTGGCCGCGGTCGGCGGCCAACACCGCCGTCTCGGCTCTCACGTCTGGCGGCAAGCTGTGATAGATAAGACTGACGGTGGCAACGAGACTCTCCCAACCCAGCATGTCGGCAAAATCCTGTGGAAGCTCGTGCACCTGCCCGTCTTCCCAGGTGAGCGGGGCGGAAAGCCCGAGCTCCCGATGGAGGAACCCGCCGTAGGCGCTGGTGGCTTCCGCCTGCAAGATGGGGATGCTCAACGGCACGCCCACCAAGCCGACGACCAGGACGAAGGCCACGATCCCTCGCCTCAGCCAAGCGCCAGACCACCCGCGCGCCTGCTCAACCATTACTGTCCCTGCCGCAAGAAGGGGCAAAAACGCCGGCGCCACCAACTGCGGCCTCACACCCAGGACCAGACTCACCACGGCAAACAGTCCTCCCCATGCCAGCGGCCGGCCCGCCGGTGCCTCACGGCGGAACAAGAGGCGGAAGAAGCCCAGCAAGACCAAAGGCAGGACCACCAGCATTGCTGCCATATTCAATGCAACTGCGCGGGAAACAGCAGACAGCCCCGGCCGCGCGGGGAGCACGGCATCTTTCAAAGAAACGACGGCCCATCGGTGTCTTGCCAGCCAGGCGAGGTGGGGAGAGGCTATCGCCACGGCCAACATCACTGCCACCCAAGGCCAGGCTTTCTTGAGAAGAGCGCGTTCTCCAGTGGCAGCCATGCCGAGAATGGTCGTCGCTCCCACGACCAGGGCACCGTAGCTATTCAGGAGTGAGAGACCCCACAGAATGCCCCATGCCAGCCACCAGCGTGCGCTGGGGGTCTCCATCAGGCGCACGAAGACCAGAAAAACGATTGACCACCAGAGAAGCTCGAAGGCGCCGGGCGCCAAGAAAGAGCTGCTGCGCAGCGACACCGGCCAGAGCACTACTGCGAGGGTCGCGAGCCATTGGGCTAACCTACCGCCGCCAAGGCGTTTGGCCAGCAGACCGGTCAGCCAGGCTGCCGCCAAGCCGGCGACGATCGGCACAATACGATAGCCCACCAGCGAGCCACCCAGCAGGCTACCGAGCCGCGCAACGATGGCAATACCGGGCGGCTTGCCAAGGAAGCCCCATGCCAAGTGCCGTCCCATGTCGATGTGCAGCAGCTCCTCACGGTGGAAGCCGTACTTGCCCGCGGCCAAGAGGTTGGCGGCTAACCGCAAGGCAAGCAGAGCCCCGATGAGCACTGCCGTGCCGCGCCCCCTCTGCGCCGTGGTTCGCCCAGAACTCTCCATTTTGTGCTCCGTCTCTTGGCGGCGTGTGCCCGCCACTACCGGTCAGGCAGCCGCACCTTCCAGCGCCTGGGAAAAATCGGCGATCAGGTCCTCGACGTCCTCGATGCCCACCGACACGCGAATTAGCCCGTCGCTGATGCCAAGGCGCTGCCGCTCCTCTGCCGGCACCCCCCGGTGCGAAGTGGTCACAGGCCGGGTCACCAGGGTCTCCACGCCGCCTAAGCTGGGCGCCACCACCGCGATGCGCAGCCTGTCCAAAAAGCGCTCTGCGGCCTGCTCGCCCCCATTGAGTTCGAAGCTCAGCACCCCGCCAAAGCCATCGAAGAGCTCTACTGCCCTCGCGTGCGACGCATGACTGGCCAGCCCGGGGTAGTACACGCGCCTCACCAGAGGGTGCTCAGCCAGAAAAGTGGCCATGCGCAGGGCCGACTGATTCTGACAACGCACGCGGAGAGCCAGCGTCTTCAGCCCGCGATAGAGCAGAAAGCAGGCATGGGGATCGAGGGAGGTGCCGAATCGTTTCAGCCGGGTCGTCACTGCCTCCACCAGCTCCTTCCGGCCGATGACGGCTCCCGCCACCAAGTCCGAGTGCCCGTTGAGATATTTCGTGCAGGAATACAGGCTGAGGTCGAATCCAAAGTCCAGTGGCCGAAAGTTCACCGGCGTCGCGAATGTGTTGTCGATGATGGCGACAAGCCCATGTGCGCGCGCAAAGTCGACCACCGCCTTGAGGTCTGCCACCTCCAGTAAGGGATTTGTCATCACCTCAACATAAATGGCCTTTGTGGTGGGTCGCAGAGCGCGGTGCCACGAGTGGGGGCTGTTACCATCAACAAAGCTCACGTCGATTCCCAGCGCGGGTAGGTCAGTGGAAAAAAGCTCAAGCGTGCCACCGTAAAGGCAATTCTGCGCTATGAGGTGGTCGCCGGATCTAAGGAGGGCAAGCATGGTCGTGCTGATTGCCGCCATGCCACTGGCCGTGACTACTGCTGCCTCAGCGTTCTCCAGCGCCGCTAACTTGCTATGCAGCACGTCGTGGGTGGGCGTGTTGTTGTACCGGCCGTAGCGCAGCACTTCGCCGGAGGCACCGCGGTACTGAAACGTGGCCGACTGGAAAGTGGGCAGGGTGACCGCGCCCAGGATGCGTGGGGATGGCTCACCGGCAAGGACTAACTTTGTGTCAATTTTCATTCCCTCACCTCCACGGGGACCCGGAGCCGGGGTGGAGACTCAATCCTGTGCGACGCGCACCTCGAATTCCAAGTGATATCGCCTGGCCTCTCCCGGCCCGAGCATAACCAGCGCGCCGCGCTCCCGCTCGGCAACACGCCCTTCAACATGGCAATTGGCAGGCTCAATGCCCAAGGCGTACACGCCAGCAGCAGGCATCTTCCATTCCACAAGGCGAGGGAGCGTGTTCCTGTCCCAGCGTAGGGAAACAGCCAACGCCACCTCACGGCCGGCGATGGGGAAACGAGGGTTGGTCAGAGTCACCTCGGCGAGTTCGTGTGCCCCGGCAGTCGAGCCGTCCAGTTCGTGGTAATAGACGCGCTCGGTGTAGCCCACAGTGGGAGCCTCGAATCGGTCGAAGCCTGCAACGGGGACGTCCTTGTCGCGGGGTACAACCTTCGCTTTGGGGAAGCGCAGCTCGGTCTGCTCCGACATCAGAGGAAAGCCGAAGTTGAAATGGTAGAGGATCATGTGGGGCACTGGGGAGAAGCCGGCGTTTTCCACGCAGTCATCAATCACGATGCGGTTCTCGCCGGCCTTGCTGTGGATCGTGCGCCTCAGGCGCAGGTTCTCGGCAAAGATGCGCGTCTGCTCGACCAGGCCGGTGATCGTCATTTCGTACTCGTCGCCGCGCCACGCTGTGTTCACCCCCACTTGCCGTGCCGGGATGTGATGCACGCGGCCGTGAAGGCCAAGCTCCTCCTCGCCGTCCTGGCAGGGTGCTCCTACCTGCGTCAGACCACAGGTCATAAGCAATCCGCCTGGAGCGGTGCGCAACCATTCCACGCCGCGTGGGTCGAAAAAGGCGGGGTGCACCTCGCCCGTCACCGATTGCCAGCTGAGCGGCACGCCACAGAACTCGGTCAGCCCTATGTCCAGCGCCCGCGACGGGTTCACGAAGTAGCTGAGCCCCGCCCCGGTGCGCACCCAAAGCAGTTCCACGCCTGCTTCCGGGCCTTCGGCAAGGCGCATCTTGCGCACCCCGAGATGGTTCTCCACCCTGGCCCAACGAGCCTCAAGTTCCCGCTTAGTCCAAC
>JACIZP010000249.1 GCA_014359355.1 Calditrichota bacterium
CGACCTTTTCCTGATCCCGACAGCGGAAGTGCCGGTCACTAACCTGCACCGTGACGAGATTCTGGACGGCGACAGGTTGCCCATCTACTACACGGCCTACACGCCTTGTTTCCGCCGAGAAGCGGGTTCGTACGGGCGGGACACGCGCGGCCTGGTGCGCATCCACCAGTTTGACAAGGTGGAAATGGTGAAACTCGTCAAACCGGAGACTTCCTACGATGAGCTGGAGAGCCTACTGGCCAATGCCGAGGAGGTACTGCAGCTCCTGAACCTTCCGTACCGAGTGAAGGTTTTGGCCACTGGCGACCTCAGCTTTGCTGCCGCCAAATGCTACGATATCGAGGTCTGGGCAGCGGGCATCGGCAAGTGGCTGGAGGTCTCCTCGTGTAGCAATTTCGAGGCGTTTCAGGCACGGCGCGCGAACATCCGTTTTCGCCGGGCCAAAGGGGCAAAACCAGAGTACGTGCACACCCTGAACGGCTCGGGCGTGGCCCTGCCGCGCACCGTCATCGCTATTCTGGAGAACTATCAGACCGACGAGGGCACCGTGGTGGTGCCTGAGGTGCTTCGTCCCTACATGGGCGTTGACCTACTGCGCTAAGCTGCCTTTTTCAGCTCCGCACAGCAGCAGATGCACTTGCTTCTTGTGAACCCGCTGCTCGGGAGGTGTTGTGAACGCTGCCGGTTGGGTCTCCGTTCTGCCGCCTCTGGTTGCCATTGTCCTGGCCATTGGCACCAGACAGGTGTTCCTGTCGCTTTTCGTGGGTATCTGGCTCGGATGGACAATCCTCGCCCATGGGAATCCTGTCAGCGGTCTGGCGCAGGCTCTGGAAGGGTGCGTGCGGGTTTTTCAGGATCCAGGCAACGCCAAGGTGATCCTCTTTAGTGCCATGGTTGGTGCTCTGATCACCTTCACGCAGTACTCGGGCGGCATGGAGGGATTTGTCGAATGGGTGACAAGAAGGGGTCTGGTGAGAACGCGGCGGAGCGCCGGGCTCTTGGCGTGGGCGCTCGGGGTTGTGGTTTTTGTCGAGTCGAGCATCTGCGTGCTCATTTCTGGGGCGGTGTGTAGGCCGTTGTTCGATCGCCTGCACATCTCGCGCGAAAAGCTGGCCTACATCTGTGATTCCACCTCGGCGCCGAAGTGCATCCTGATTCCCCTCAACGCGTGGGGGGCGTTTGTGATTGCTTTATTGGCCGAGCAGCGGGTGGCAGACCCCGTGCACTGGCTGGTGCTCTCCATGCCGTTGAACTTTTACGCCATCATCGCTCTTTTCTTGGTATTGGTGGTGGTGCTCCTGCAATTGGACTTTGGGCCCATGCGGCGGGCTGAGCGACGGGTGCGCGAGGAGGGGAAGCTGTTGCGCGACGGGGCCGAGCCGCTGGTCTCCGCAGAGGTAACCGCGGTGGCTACCAAGCCCGGCGTCAGGCCGCGCGCCATTAACATGCTCTTGCCCATTGGCGTAATGGTGACTATGATGCCGGTGGGGCTGCTGATCACCGGTGGAGGCAACATCATGCGGGGTTCCGGCTCGACCGCCGTGCTCTGGGCGGTAACCGCGGGTATCGGCATAGCGGCTGTGGCCTACCGCTTGCAGGGAATCATGTCCACCAGGGAAATTGTTGACCAGTTCATGAAGGGTGTGGGCGGACTGGTTCCCCTTGCGACGCTCATGATCTTCGCCTTTGCAATTGGGGCGGTATGTCGTGAGCTGGGCACTGGACCTTTCGTGGCTTCGGTGGCCAAGATGTGGGTTCATCCTGGCCTGGTGCCGGCGCTCCTCTTTCTTGCCGCATGCGTGATTGCCTTCTCCACGGGCACATCCTTCGGCACTTTTGCCATCATGATCCCCATCGCGGTGCCCATGGTGGCGCCCATGGGTCTGCATCCCGGGTTGGCACTGTCGGCGGTGCTTGGAGGCGGGGTCTTCGGTGACCACTGTTCGCCGATTTCTGACACGACCATCATCTCCTCCATGGCGGCGGCGACCGATCACATCGACCACGTCAACACCCAATTGCCTTACGCACTGTTGGCAGCGTCCCTGGCTACTGCTCTCTATTTGGTGGTTGGTTTCCTTACGGCCGGCTGATGGTTGCCATGAGGCTTGGGCTCATTGCCGACACCCACGGCCGCCTGCATCCCTCGGTGCCAGGACTTTTCGCGGGCGTTGACCTGATACTCCATGCGGGGGACATTGGTTCCTCTACCGTGCTTGAGGAGCTGGCGAAGGTGGCGCCAGTGCGCGCGGTGGCAGGCAACATGGATCGGCCGCCGCTCAGCGCAGTGCAGCCGCCTTGGCGGGTGGTCAAAGCGGAGCAGGTGACGATCGTTCTCCTCCATCGACCGCCGTCTTTGCCGTGGCTGCGGGAGCTGGCAAGACAAGAAGCCCTGCAAGGGATAGACGTCGTTGTGCATGGCCATACCCATTGCCGACGCTTCGAGAAACGCCAGGGTATTCTGTTTGTGAACCCAGGTGCCGCCGGTGGGCCGGGGAGTTCAACCTCGGTGGCGGTGATGGTACTTGAGCGAGGCAAGGCGCCTCATGTGGAGTTCTCCGAACTTGAGCCTTAGGGCCAGCCACGCAAGCGCGTGAACCCCGGTCGCCACGCAGAGGTGGTGCGGGCCCTGCTGCCTGCAGTCGGCAACGGGGAGGCGCCAGCCATGGTGTGCCCTGCCAATGCGGGCCCGCAATGTGGATCGCGGTCCAGTGGGTGGGTGCCGCGGGGATACGCGGCGGATTGCTCTCTCAGGGCGCAGAAGAAACGCTTGATATGTTTGGCCGAAATGGCTACATTTACGGCGCCTGCTGCGGCAAGATCCTGTGGGAGGATCGCGCACAAGCGCAGCCGCGCTCGCGGAAGTGGCAGGCATAGACGGAGTTGACCGCCTGAGGCGCGTGAGGAGCTCGTCCGACCGGAATGGGCGCCTTCGCTGCATAGCCCTCGGCGACTCCATGCCGGCGGAGTTAGAATTGGCCATTTGACTGCTGCTTGACGTGGGATGCTTTTCGAAATCGGCTAAAGGCGAGGACTCTTGCTTATGGGCATGAATTCCCCCACCGAGAGAAGAACACTGGCAGGAGTGGTGTTAGTTTGTCTCGTTTGCGCCTTCGTGTCGGGAAGTATCGCTCAGGAAAGGGAGCGGCTCTTGGAACAGCTGTTGCCGCGCGCCGGAAAGACGCAGATTTCCGGTGAAACGCCTATTGCGCTGGAGGAGCCCATCGACCCGAAGACGTACATCGTGGGTCCTTCCGACCGCATTACGGTGTCAATCTGGGGGAGCCCTTCGGCCATCTACGAGCTGACGGTCACGCCGGAAGGGACTCTGCTCATCCCCACGGTGGGGGAGATTCGAGTGGCCGAGCTTTCCCTGGCTGAAGTCAAGGAGAGAACGATCGACGAAGTACGCAAGAAGTATGTGGCCGGACAGATCACGGTAACCCTGACGCAGCCTCGTTCGGTGGTGGTCACGGTCACCGGTGTGGTCATAAAGCAGGGCTCCTATACGCTGCTGGCCACTGAGCGCGTAGATAAGGCCATCGCCATGGCGAATATGGCGATGGACACGGCGCGCGAAGAGCGCGAACGGCAGAAGGCCATGTTGCGGACCGCTTCCCAGCGCAACATCCTGCTGAAGCGTCGCGATGGGACGGTGAGCAGAGTGGACCTGCCACGCTTTTACGCCACACGCAATTCCACGGCCAACCCCTATCTCCTCAATGGGGATGTCATCCTGGTGCCTCGCCGCGACTTGGACAGGGACTTTGTCAGCATCTATGGCGGCATAACCGCCCCTGGGCAGTACGAGTATGTGGAGGGAGATCGCCTCACCGACCTCTTGCTCATCAGCCACGGTTTCACGCCGCTCGCCGACTCCAGCCATGTGGAGATCTCTCGACTTGACGAGAGAGGCAATCGCATGGTCAACTGGGTAGTGGACGCCAAGGCAATCTTTGCCGGGGAAGCGGAGGATGTGCTGCTGCAACGGGGCGACCGTGTGTTTGTCAAGGAGAAACCCCAGGAGCGGCGCAACTTTGTAGTTGAGGTTCAGGGGGAGGTGCTTTACCCTGGTTTCTATCCGATCACAAAGGAGAGTACCAAACTTTCTCAAGTCATTGCCAGCGCCGGTGGATTCACCCAGCATGCCTTTCTGCCCGGCGCCGAGATAATCCGTACCTCGTTGACGGAAAAGGAGATGGACTTGGAGAGGCTGCTGAGTTCACGGGGCTACATCACGCCCATCGACAGCGCCTACTACAACACCGAGACAAGCATCCGTCTCCGTCGTGAGGTCGTTGCGGTGGATTTCGAGAGGCTCTTCCTGCAGGGTGACTCAACGCAGGATGTTACTCTGCATGCCTGGGACTTGATCAAAGTGCCCGCGCGCAAGAAGACCGTGTACGTCTTCGGCCAGGTGGTGAGCCCTGGGCATGTGCCGTATGAAAAGGGACGCTCTTACGAGTACTACATCCGCAAGGCGGGCGGTTACGCCGAGCGTGCGCGCAAAGGAGACGTGAAGATTATCAAGGGAAAGACCAAGCAGTGGCTGGACGTGAGCAAGACCGAGGTCGAAGAGGGTGACAACATCTGGGTGCCGATGAAACCCCACCGCGACTTTGCCTACTACATGAACCTCTACGCGCAAGTGGCCAGCGCGCTCAGCGTTATCGTGGGCATCGGCGTACTGATCAGGCAGGCAAGCCAGTGAACCGCCTGCGTGGCAGGGCTGGTTGTGAGGAGAAAGCGCATGACTCCACAGAAACGGAGAACCGAGGAACCAGGGGATGGTCAGCTCCGCCCCTCGTACCTTTTTGACTATCTTTATGTCCTGTTCAAGCGGCGGCGGTTCATTCTCATGACCGTGGGCACGGTGGCTGTGGTCACGGCCATTGTGAGCCTGATGCTTCCCAACTGGTATGCGGCCAGGGCTTCCCTGCTCCCTCCCAAGAAGCCGGGGGGCATCACCAGCATGCTGGAAGGGGGGATCTCGTCGCTTATGAAGGGACTCTCTGGGCTTGGCAGAGGTTTGGGTACCTCGGAAGAGGCCTATAGCTACCTCGCAATTCTGCAGAGTCGCACTGCCATGGAGGCTGTGGTCCGCAAGTTCGATCTGGTGCGCGTCTACAAGATCAAAGACGGGTCTATCGAGAAGGCAGTGCGAAAGCTGAGCAGGAAAGCGGAATTCGATATCGGCAGCGAAGGGAATATCAACATCACCGTCTACGACCGCGACCGCCAGCGCGCCGCGGACATGGCGAACTACTTCATCGAGGTGCTCAACGAGATTAGTGTACGTCTCGGCACGCAGGAGGCGCGCAACAACCGAGAGTTTGTGGAGCGGCGCTACCAGGAAAACCTGCGCGACCTGAGGATCGCGGAGGACAGCCTCAAGGCCTTCCAGCAGCGCTACGGCATCTACGCGCTGCCTGAGCAGACAGAGGCGGCGATCAAAGGGGCCGCGGAGCTCAAGGGGGAGGCAGTGGCGAAAGAGATCCAGCTCCGCATTGCCGAGCGCAGCCTTGGCGCCGACAACCCCGAAACGCAGTCTCTCCGCCTGCAGTTGGCGGAAATGAACAGGAAACTGCGCGAGATGAAGTTCGGGACCAGCGACTGGTTCACCGACCAGTCTCTTAACCTCTTCGTGCCGTTCAAGGATGTGCCGGAGCTGGGGATAGAGTACATTCGCCGCTACCGGGAGTTCGAGATACAGAACAAGCTCTTAGAATTCCTGGTTCCCTTATACGAGCAGGCCAAGCTGGAAGAGCAGAAGAACATGCCGGTCGTGCTGGTGCTGGATCGGGCCGTGCCCCCTGAGCGCAAGGCCAAACCGCGCCGCAGCCTTCTGGTGCTCATCTTCACTGCTCTGGCGGCCCTGTTCGCAACTTCCTGGGCCTTTGTCGCAGAACTTTATGAGCGGGAGAGGGAGCACAACCCCCGAGCTGCCGCTCTGGCAGAGGCGTTGCCCGGCAGGGAGACATACCGCAAATTCGTCCGCTCCATCAGAAGAATTGGTGTACTCCAGGGGAAGCACAGAGGATAGAGGTGGCCGCGGGGAGCAGTTGCAGGATCTGTGGCAATGCCGGCCCGCATGCTACTTTCTGCGTGCGGGAGATGATGCTGGGCTTGGGAGAGGAATTTCACTACTTCCAATGCCAGCAGTGCGGCTGTTTGCAGATCAGCGACTTGCCGACAGACCTCAGTCGCTACTATCCTCCGGTCTACTACAGCATCAGCCAGCAACCGCTGTCCGCCAAGGGCAATCCTGTTCGTCGTTTGGCATTGGTGCTGCGCGACCGCTATGCGCTCTATAGCCGTGGCGTGGTGGGGCGCTTGCTCTACGACCGCTTCCCCAATGAGGCCTTGCGCAGCCTGTCAATGGTTCCTGGCCTCTGCACGCAGACCAAGATACTGGACGTTGGCTGTGGGACAGGAGCTCTCCTCTACCGCCTCCGCCAACGCGGGTTTCACCACCTCTTGGGCGTCGATCCGTGGCTGCAGAATGACATCTGCTACCCGAATGGCCTGATAGTGCGCCGGCAAAGGTTGGAGGAGGTGGAAGGCACCTGGGACCTGGTGATGTTCCACCACTCCTTTGAGCACCTGTCGGACCCTGAGGAAGCGCTGAACCTGGTGGCGCGCCTTGTGCCGCAGGGGGGCACATGCCTCATACGCACACCAGTCATTCCTTGCTATGCATGGCAGCACTATGGAGTGCATTGGGTGCAGTTGGATGCTCCCCGCCACCTCCTTATCTATTCCCGCGAGAGCCTCGAGCTTCTCGCCGAGAGAACGGGGTGGAGATTGGAGAAGGTGGTGTTCGACTCCACTGAATTTCAGTTTTGGGGGAGCGAACAGTACGTGCGCGGTATTCCGCTTCTGGCGTCCAATTCGTATGAAGTCAACCCTCACGGGTCAGTTTTTGACAGGCGTCAAATGGCAGCGTTTCGCTCCATGGCCAGGAAGCTCAACGCGCAAGAACAGGGCGACTCGGCGGTATTCTACCTTCGGCGCCTTGCTCCGGCAAGCGGGAACAATGCCAAGGTGAGTTAGGGCCATGACAGACCCGGTGCCTCTTCTTTTCCTTTTGTGTGGCCTGGCGGGCATTCTGTTGAGCCGTGCCCTGTTGGGGCGATGGTTCAATCACTTGGCGCTTTACTCGTTGATTTGGGGCGTAGGCATGGCGGCCTATTCTCTCCGGCTCATTAGCTACAAGCCGATGAGCACCGAGGTGTGGTTGATCATTGCCTACGGGTGGGCGGCATTTGCGGCTGGCGCGTGCGTGATTCCGCTGGGCAGAGTAGCTCTCGGTATTCCGGCGGCCACTGGGGAGGCTGCGGTGCAGCCGGGCGTTGCCCCACTGGAGCGGAAGTTGCTTGTGGTGGCTATTCTGCTGCTCTCGGCCATCGGTTTGGTGGGGGCCTTACAGCACTGGTCAGTCCTGATTTCCCGGTTTGGCAGCGTGGCCATGGTGATCGTGCGCGGCAACCTCATCTATCGCATGCGTGTCAGCGATGAGCTGCCCGGGATGATCCCTTACGTCGATTCCTTTGCGTTGGCTGCCGTGTTCTTAGCCGGCGTGTACAGCGCGCGATCGGGCAGAATCAGGCCTATCGCGCTCTTGCCGCTGCTGGTCATCATCGTGGGCGACATTGCGCTGGTGGGGAGGGCGAAGATGCTTAACGGCATCGTCCTCTTCCTCAGCGCCTATTTCTTGGGCCGGCTGGCTCCCGGCTCGGCGAGAGTGCGCGTACCTGTGGCACGCTGGAAAAGGGTGCTGGGCTTGGTGCTGGTCTTGGCCCTCTTCCTGGCCGCTGCTGAGTTTGTGCGCGGCTTCCGCGGTACCTTCGAGCGCTTTTACGGCGCCTCCAGGCGACTGACCAAGCTGGAGCGCAATTTCATCATTACGCCTTCGCTGTACATGTACGTCAGCTCTCATCCGGCCGTGCTCAACGCCTACTGGAAGGCGGGTGGCGAGCACCCATTTCCAGGGTCTAACACCTTTGCGCCCGTGTTTCGCATCTTGGCGCGCTTCGGGCTGGCCGACGATGTGCCGGATTACCAGAAGTTCTATCCGATCCCCTTTCCTTCGAATACTGCCACCTACTTGCGGGAACTGCACGCCGACTTTGGCTTGGCCGGCGTGCTGCTTGGTCCTTACCTGCTGGGGCTTTTGTGCACGGTCTTCTGGTTCAAGGCGAAGAGGCAGCCGAAATTGACCACCCTCGCGTGGCTGGGCCATCTGTATGTCGTGGTGGCTTTCAGCTACCTCTATCAGGCGACGAGGGCGGGATATTGGGTCATCAGCCTTGGCCTTTCTCTTCTTGCCGGCGTGATCATTGATCAGTGGTGTCGCCATGCAAGCCGGCAGGTGGCGGAGGCAAAGGCCTGATGGGCGAAGCTCGTAGGTGCCCCTTCGGATTCCGCGGATATCGCGCGGGGAGCGTCTCCTCCAGAGAGACCGGCCACTCGGGATTTATGTTTGCCAAGTATGTGTGCCCGCTTCACGTCGTGGAAGATCAAGCGTAGAATGCCTGCTCAACTCTCCATAGTCATTCCAAACTACAACACACGCGATCTCTTGGCCGTCTGTCTCCGTTCCATTTTCTCAACGGCCGAGGGCATCGAGGTGGAGGTGATTGTGGTCGACAATGCCTCCAGCGATGGCAGTGTCGGCCTCGTATCTGGGCAATTCCCGCAGGTACGCATCGTGCAAAACAGCACCAATGTCGGATTTGCGCGCGCGGTCAATCAGGGGCTGCGATTGGCGCAGGGCGATTACCTCCTCATGCTCAACTCCGACACAGAGCTCAAGCCGGGAGCACTCTTGCACTGCCTGGAGTTCCTCGAGAAGCATACGAAAGCGGGCGCGGTCGGGTGCAGGCTCATCAATCCTGATGGAAGTTTGCAGCCCTCGTGCGAAAGCTTTATGTCGTTTGCGGGAATTCTCTGGGAGGCCCTGCTGTTGGACAAGCTCTTCCCGCACAGCAGGCTCTTCGGTCGCATGCACCTCACCTACTTCACCTACGACCGCCTGGAGCAGGTCGACTATGTGAAGGGGGCGTTCTTGATGACGCGGCGCGCCACGATCGACGATGTCGGCCTCCTGGACGAGCGGTTCTTCTTCTACGGCGAGGAGCAAGATTGGTGCTACCGCGCCAAGCAGAAAGGGTGGGAGGTGTGGTTTACCCCCGAGGCGACCGTGGTCCACTATGGCGGGGGCAGCGGCGACCCAGTAGCGCCCCGCATTTTTGTGCAACTGCACAAGAGCCGATACCTTTTCTACCAGAAGCACCACCAGCCGCTGAGCAGTGCGTTGGCACGCATCGTGTTGGCAGCCGGTTCACTCCTCCGCGTGGCGGGATGGTGGTTGTTTGGGGTGTTACGCCCGGGTATCCGCACCCTGTGCCGTAGGAAGGCGGGGGCCTTTTGGGCAGCCTTCTTGTGGTACGTAGGAAAAGAAAGGTAGTGCCTGCATGGCGGGAGCGCGTAAACCCATCAAGGTCATGGTCGTGTTCGGAACCAGGCCCGAGACGATCAAACTGGCGCCGGTTGTGGCTCGGCTGCGGCAGGAGCCTGAGCTTTTCGCCACCACGGTGGTGGTGACCGCGCAACACCGCACTATGCTCGACCAGATGCTCGAGGTCTTTCGCATAGTGCCCGACGTCGATTTGGATATCATGGAGGAGAACCAGAGCTTAGCGAGGGTGACCTGCAACGCCTTGCAAGGCCTGGATGGGGTGGTACAGCGCATGAAGCCAGAGGTCATCATCGTCCAGGGGGATACGACGACGACGTTTGTCGCTTCCCTCTGTGGCTACTACCACAAAGTGACCGTGGCGCATGTCGAGGCTGGGTTGCGCACGCAGCAGAAGTACAGCCCATTCCCGGAGGAACTGAACAGGAGGCTAACCTCTGCCCTTGCCGATATCCACTTCGCACCCACGCAGCTTGCCAAGGAAAACCTCTTGCGCGAAGGTGTGAGCGCCGAACGCGTGTTTGTGACCGGCAACACGGTGGTGGATGCCGTGCAGTCGATCCTGGAGGAACAGCCCCGTTTTCGCGACCCCCAGGTGGCTGCCATCATGCAAGGTGGCATGAGGACTGTGGCTGTGACGGCCCACCGCCGGGAAAACTGGGGGCCGGCCATGGAGAGTATCGCGCAGGCGATCATTCAGCTGGTGAACCTGTACCCTGACCTCCAGGTCGTTTTCCCTGTTCACTTGAATCCAAACGTGCGTGCGGTGTTCAAGGAGCGCCTGCGGGGTCACGCGAGGATCCATCTCATCGAGCCGTTAGACTATTACTCTTTCATCAACCTGCTGGGCCGTTCTCTGTTCATCCTCACCGATTCCGGGGGTATTCAGGAGGAGGCTCCTTCCTTGCGCAAGCCGGTCTTGGTGATGCGCGAGGTGACCGAGAGACCGGAGGGGATCGCAGGAGGCTGGTTGCGGCTTGTGGGCTGCGACGTGACGCGCATTGTTGCCGAGGCGCGCAAGCTCTTGGACGACGCTGCCCACTACCAGGAGGCCATTGCTGCGCCCAATCCCTACGGCGACGGGCAGGCAGCCCGCCGCATTGTGGAGGCGCTGCTGTTTCACTTTGGATTGCGCGATCATCGCCCTGACGAATTTCAGCCGGGAGCATGAGCGGCCATGAAGGTGTGCATGCTCTTTCAAAGTGATTTTCCACCCGAGGTGCGATTGGAGCGCACTGCCAAGGCTCTTCTCCGCGCTGGCCATGAGGTCTGGGTGGTGTGCGACAATCGCAAGGGGCGCCCCCACGCGGAGAGTTACGAAGGGATCCGCATCCGTCGTATCCGCAACATCTCTCCAGGTGCCGGCGGGATCGGTCAGCTCGTTCGGCTGCCCATCTTTTGGAACCCTGTGTGGGTTGCGCAGTTTGTGCCGCTGGTACGGTCGGAACGCTTTGACGTCCTCCACGCCATCAACCTGACCATGGTGCCGTTGGCGCTTGCCGTGGGCCGCCTCTTGCGCATCCCGGTGGTTTACGACATGTACGAGAACTACCCGGCGGCGCTGCGCAGCTGGAAACTGAAAGGGACCTTCAACCGCGTGTTTCGCAATGCGCGTGCCGCAGATCTTCTGGACCGCGTGTGTGTGCGCGCCGCTGACTACCTGCTCGTGGTCACGGAGGAGGCGGAAGAACGCCTGCGGGACATCGGGGTGCAGCATGAGCGCGTCGCCGTCATCCACAACACTCCCGACTTGGAGGCCATTGGGCAGTATCCGGTAGCTGGGGAAATTGTGGCCAAGTACAAGGAGGACTATACCATCCTCTACACGGGCTGGCTGAGCCCGGAGCGCGGGTTGGAGACGGCCATCGAAGCCATGCCGGTCATCCGCCAGCACATCCCCAATGCCCGGCTGGTGATCGCTGGAGGGGGACCGAGTGAGGAAGAGGTGCGCAGCTTCGTGGGGTCCCGTGGCGCAGCCGACTATGTGGAGGTGACCGGGTGGCTTGACCACCGTCTTTTCCCTTCGTACATCACTGCTGCGCAGGTGTGCATCGTGCCGCATCCGGCTGATCCCAGCATCAACACCACTTCTCCGAATAAGCTTTTCGAGTATATGGCACTTGGCAAGCCGGTGGTCGTATCTGATGCCCGTCCCTTGGCGCGAGTGGTGCGAGCCTGCCAATGTGGGGAGGTCTTTGCCTCCAATGACCCAGAGAGTTTTGCTGCCGCCGTTCTCAGGCTGCGCGGACGGGAGCGCAGCGCCGGTGCCCACGGACGGAAGGCCGTGTTGGAGGCCTACAACTGGGGCGTCTCCTCGCAGCGTCTCCTGGCCGCATATTCTCAGCTGGAAAGGCTGGCCCGGCTGGGGTCACGAGGCAGCAGAACCATGCGCTGACGCAGGCGACGTGCACGCGCAATTTCCGGTTGTCTTTTCAGGGTGAAAGTGCTATATTTCACCGCCCGACTACGAGGGTGTAGCTCAGCTCGGTAGAGCAGCGGCCTTTTAAGCCGTTGGTCGTGGGTTCGATTCCCGCCACCCTCACTATCAGCATATCCCCTAAGGCCGGCCTCGATCCTGAGGTCGGCCGCATAACTGCGGGAGGCAAGTGGATGGCCTCTTCCGTCCGAATGCGCAGCGCTGGTGTTGCGGAGAGAAGGTGGCGATGAGGGACACACTCTCTGCTCGCTACGGTGTCTCTCTTTCCCTTTGGCTGCTTTCCAATCACGTTTGTTCCTCCTCTTTGGTCTCCACTCAATCGATTAGGGGGTCTCACATGGTGGGCGATTCTGTCCCAGGGGCAAGCTCTGGCCTTTTTCCAGATTTCCAAGTAGTCTTCGCAGCTACCGGTCAGATTCCGACCTCCGGGTTTGGGAATTTGGCGGTTAACGGCGGCATGCCGTTAGCTTTTTCCCGCAGAGGCAGCGCGTAAAGCCTCGGGAGTGCCCTGTGCCACTACGACAACTTAGAGTCCTCGGCTTAGGTGTTGGGCTTGGGGCCTGGATTCTTTTTTTGGGCTGCGGTGGGCACCAGGTGCCGCAGCTGTCCAGTTGGGAACGGGTCGGCTCAGGCTTCGACTTCCCTGAGGGGCCGGTCTGGGACGGAAAGGGTTCGCTCTACGTGGCCAATTGCTATGGAGGCTGGATTGCTCGCATCGCAGAGGGGCGGGTTGACACGTTTGCCCTGCTTCCTCCACCCGGACGGCCCAACGGCCTGGCCATGGGCCCAGGACGGCGGCTCTATGCGTGCGATTTCGGGCGGCGGCTCCTGCTCGCCATCCGTTCCTCGGGTGAGATGGCGGTGCTGAGCGCAGGACCGCACGAGGCGCCGCTGAACCGCCCCAACGACCTGGCCGTGGACTCCTCAGGACGGGTCTACGTGACCGACCCCAAGACTTACGGCGTCGAGGCAGTGGACGGCAGGATCATCTGCGTGGATGTCGCGCGGGACACCTCCTGGGTGGCGGCAAGCGGCCTCGCGTTTCCTAATGGCATCGCCTTTTCACCCTTGGACGGCAAGCTCTATGTGAGCGAATCGGCTCGGCAACGGGTGGTGCGCTTTGCCGTGGCCGGAGATGGCACGCTCAGCGACAGGGAGGTTTTCGCGGAGCTGCCCGGTGGCGACCCAGACGGTCTGGCCTTTGACGTTCAGGGGAACCTCTACGTAGCGCATTTTGGCGGAGGTGCCGTCATCGTCATCTCGCCTCGCGGCCGGCTCAGCGCGCGCGTGGCCACGCCGGGAAGGAAACCCAGCAACTTGGCCTTCGGCGGCGAGGGCATGCGCTACCTCTTCCTCACCGAAACCGAGACCAACGGCGTCTACCGGTGCGCAGTCTCGGTGCCTGGCGCCCAATTGCCTTGGGTAGAGCAAGAAAGGGATGGCGAGCAAGTTGGGAAATAGGCCGAGAGCATGTGCGCGAAGCGACCTCCACTTCCGCGCCCTGGTTCTCTTGGCGTTGCTCCCATGGGCTTCGCTCCGTGGGCAGTCCGTGCGCTGGGCGGGCATGGCTTCCGGCTGGGCAGCGTACTTGCCCGAAAGGCCAAAGACTTCCTACGCAGGGGTGCGCTACCTTCCTGAGTTGTCCTCCGCGCTCGAGCTGGGCCCAGGATGGAGCCTTGACGGGGAACTCTCGGTCAACGCCTACGTCTCTGGTTGGTGCGAGGGCTGGCACAGTGTTCAGGCGCGGGCGAAGTTGTACCGCTCCTGGGTGCGTCTATCGCGGCCGCAGTGGGAGGTGCGCGCGGGCCTGCAGAAGCTGAATTTTGGCTCGGCCACGCTCTTGCGCCCGTTGATGTGGTTCGACCGGCTGGACCCGCGGGACCCCCTGCAGCTTGCCGACGGTGTCACCGGCATTTTAGGGCGCTACTACCTCTTGGCCAATGCGACGGTCTGGGCCTGGGTGCTTTTTGCGAATGAAGACCCGAAAGGGTGGGAGGTTTTTCCCACGAGCTCGAGGCACCCTGAGTTCGGCGGCAGGGTGCAAGTGCCCGTCCCTGCAGGAGAAGTGGCCGTCAGCTTTCATCAACGTGTCGCCGATGTGTCTGCAGCATTTCACGGCGAGGGAGCGGCCCGGGGTGGCACCACGAGCGCGGAACGTCGCCTCGCTCTTGACGGCAAGTGGGACCTGAGCATTGGCCTCTGGCTCGAAGGGACGATAAGCAAGTTTGAAGTTTTGCTGCCGGCGATGCGCTACCAGAAGATGGCCACACTGGGCGTGGACTACACCCTTGGCCTCGGCAACGGCCTGCACGTACTCGGCGAAACGCTCTGGATGAGCAATGGCGAGTTTCTGTGGGAGGCGGGGGAGCGGTTCACGTTCAGCGCAAGCATGGCCAGCTACCCTGTGAACATCGTGGACATGGTCAGCGCGGTGGTTTTCTACGACTGGCACAACGGAGCGTGGTACCGCTTTGCGTCTTGGCGGAGAAGCCTGGATAATTGGCAGTTTTACCTGATGCCCTTCTGGAATCCCAAGTTCCCGCAAATCTATCGAGCCACATCCGGCGCGCCCCAGTTCGCGGGGAAGGGTGTGCAGGTGATGGCTGTTTTCAACCACTGATTGGGCGCGCTGTCTCGCACTGGAGACGAGCAATGGACGACAGCAAGCTGATTATTATCGAGGGTCTGGTGAAGCGATTCCCCATGGGGAGCGGCCACTTCTCCGCGTTGCGCGGCATAGACCTTGTTTTCGAGCGCGGCGAATTCGCCGGAGTGGTGGGACCGAGTGGCTCTGGCAAGACCACGCTGCTGAACATCATTGGCTCCTTGGACACACCCAGCGAGGGGAGAGTAGTCGTGCTCGGCCACTCGATAGGCGAGCTCTCCCACAAGGAGGCAGCGCGTCTGCGCAACCGCCATCTCGGCTTCATCTTTCAGACCTTCAACCTCTTTCCGGTGTACACTGCCTACGAGAATGTGGAGTTTCCGCTCCTCTTGCTCAAAGTGCCCGCGCACGGGCGGCGGAAGGCAGTGCTCGACGCGCTGGAGTGGGTTGGTCTGGCGGACAAGGCGAATTCGCGGCCGGCGCAGTTATCCGGCGGTGAATGCCAGCGGGTGGCGATTGCCCGAGCCATGGTCAAGAAGCCGGAGATCGTGCTGGCTGACGAGCCCACGGCGAACCTGGACGCGGAGAACTCGCACCACATCCTGCGTACCATGGCGGAGCTTAATCGCCAGTTCCGGACCACATTCATCTTCGCCACGCACGACGAAAAGGTTGTTCAGTACCTGAGGCGTAAGATCCAGCTCGTGGATGGCAGAGTGACCAAGGACGAGCGGCTTGTTCAGGGTGAGGGAGGTGCTAAGTCATGATTGCCCTCAAGCTCGCGTTGCGCAACCTGCTGGGAGCGGGATTGCGCACCTGGCTCAACGTGTTTGTCCTTTCCCTCTCCTTCGTGGTGATCATCTGGTTTCAGGGCATCTTGGAAGGTTGGAACAGGCAGGCGCGCCGCGACACCATCGCCTGGGAAATCGGCGGCGGCCAGTTTTGGCATCCGGCATACGACCCCTATGACCCCTTCACGCTCGACCAGGCCCACGGCGTTCTCCCTCCGCCGCTGCGCGAGGGCGTGGCGCGGGGGGAACTGACGCCCATCCTTGTGGCGCAGGCAAGCATTTACCCGGCCGGACGAATGCAAAGCGCCCTCCTCAAGGGGATCGACCCTCAGCAGCGGATTCTCAAGATCCCCAGCGCGTTGCTGCAGAACGAGGGGCCGGAGATTCCGGCCATCATCGGCAGGCGCATGGCCACCAGTTGCCGGCTCGCCGTTGGAGATGTGTTCACGGTGCGCTGGCGGGACAGGAACGGCACGTTCGACGCCCAAGAGGCAAAGATTGTCCATATCATGAAGACTGATGTGGCCTCCATCGATAACGGGCAGCTGTGGGTGCCTCTCGAAAGGCTCAGGGAGATGCTGGGGATGCCTGAGGAAGCCACCCTCGTGGTATTGGATCCAACGGCACCTCCGCCAGCTGGGGCGCTCGGGTGGGAGTTCAAGAACCAGGATTTCTTGTTGCAGGACGTCGAGGCCATAATCCGCACCAAAAGCGCAGGCAGCTCGGTGCTCTACCTGGTGCTCCTGGCCCTGGCTCTGCTGGCTATCTTCGACACGCAGGTGCTTTCCATCTTCCGCCGGCGGAAGGAGATCGGCACCCTGATGGCCTTGGGGATGACCAGGAAGCAGGTGGTCGGCCTTTTCACGGTGGAAGGTGCAATGCACGGCGTGCTGGCGGCAGTAGTCGGGGCCATTTACGGTATCCCGCTGCTGCTCTACTTTGCCAGCAGAGGTCTGGGCATGCCGAAGCAAGTGGCGGACAGCATGGGCATGGCTATCGCCGACCGGATCTACCCGGCCTACAGCGCCGTGTTGGTTGTGGGGACCACGTTGCTGGTGCTGTTCGCGGTTACTGTGGTGAGCTTTCTGCCGACGCGGCAGATTGCCAAGATGCGGCCAACCGAAGCACTGCGAGGGCGCACGTCATGATCCGGTTTCTGATCAAAGGATTGGTGCGCGACCCGTCGCGCAGTCTCTTCCCCTTTCTGATCGTCACGTTGGGGGTCATGCTCACGGTGTTTCTGCACGGCTGGCTGGGCGGCGTGATGCACGACTTTCTTGACACCTCGGCGCGCTTCTCCACCGGGCATGTACGCGTGGTGACCCGCGCTTACGCCGAACGCGAGGATCAGTTCCCTAACGACCTTGCTTTAGTAGATGTCGGTGAGCTTTTGCGCGAGCTGCGCCAGGCGGAGCCCGAGTTGGAGTGGGTGGCGCGCATTCGCTTCGCCACGTTGGTAGACGTGCCCGATGAGGAGGGAGAGACCAGAGCGCAGGGGCCCGCAGTCGGTTTGGCTGCCGATCTTCTTTCGTCCAGCAATGAGCTCCGCACCCTCAACGTGCCTAAGGCGCTGGTGCGTGGTGAAGTGCCTCGCAGCGGCGGGTACGTGCTCCTGAGCGAGGACCTGGCGCAGCGCCTTGGCCTCGCTCCAGGGGACAGGTTCACGCTCATCAGCTCGACTATGTACGGCGGCATGGCGATTGGCAACTTCGTCTTGGCTGGTACAGTTCGCTTCGGCGTGGGGCCAGTGGACCGCGGCGCCCTCCTCATGGACCTTGCCGACGCCCGTCAGCTCTTGGACATGGAAGACGCCGCCAGCGAGATATTCGGCTTGTTCCGCAACAGGGTTTACCGCGACGCACAGGCAGTGGCCGTCGCCGAGCGCTTCAATCGCTCGCGACAGAGCGACAATGATGACTTTGCGCCGGTGATGCTTACCCTCGGACAGCAGCAGGGCCTGGGCGAGTACTTGGATTATGTCGAGACGTTCTCGGGCATCATGGTCTTTGTGTTCGTGATGGCCATGTCGCTGGTGTTGTGGAACGCTGGGCTCCTGGGTGGCCTGCGGCGGCATGGCGAGGTGGGCGTCCGCCTAGCCATCGGAGAAGACAAGGGCCACGTCTATCGCTCCATGCTGGCCGAGTCGGTGTGCATTGGTATCGCCGGATCGGTGACGGGCACACTCCTCGGCTTGGCGATAGTCTACGTGCTGCAGGTGAAAGGGATTGACATGGGGAGATTCTTCAAAGGCTCCTCGTTGATGATTCCGGGAATAGTGCGTGCGCGCATCACGCCTGCCACCTGTTACTTGGGCTTCATCCCAGGGCTTTTCTCTACGCTCTTGGGCACTGCCCTTTCGGGGATCCGCATCTACAAGAGAAACACGGCGCAGCTTTTCAAGGAATTCGAAGGATGAAAAGGGCCATGCACAAAGCAGCACCTTGCGCTGGAATCGCATTTGTCGTGTTCAGCCTGTGGTCGGCATGGGGCTCCGCCCAGATTCCCTCAGGCGATTGGATACTGGAGAAAGTCGACGAGAATCTGAGCTCCACGAACCAAGTAATTGTCTCTAAGATGGTCATCCATGGCCGACGAGAGACGCGTACCGTCGAGGCCAAGTCGTGGATCCAAGGCACGGAAAGGTCCTTCACCGAGTACCTCGCGCCGGCGCGTGAGAAGGGCACCAAGATGTTAAAGTTAGGCGACAAGCTATGGATGTACTCGCCGGCTACAGACCGCACCATTCAGATCGCCGGCCACATGCTGCGCCAGTCGGTGATGGGCTCGGACCTCTCTTACGAGGACATGCTGGAGGACCCGAAGCTGAGCAAACTCTATCGTGCCGAGGTCATAGGCAACGAGAAAGTGGACGACCGCGACTGCTGGGTGGTTGCCCTCACCGCAACCTCGGAGACGGTTGCTTACTATTCGCGCAAGCTCTGGGTAGACAAGGAGCGTTTCGTCCCCT
This sequence comes from Calditrichota bacterium, assembly GCA_014359355.1. Classification (NCBI taxonomy): domain Bacteria; kingdom Pseudomonadati; phylum Calditrichota; species Calditrichota bacterium. The sequence continues at coordinate 18,280 of JACIZP010000249.1, forward strand.
TGCGGGAGGAGCTGTTCGCTCGCAGCGGCAAGTTGCTCAAGAGGGTGGAGCTCAAGGAGGTGCGGCGCATTCAGGGAAGATGGTACCCGATGCGCATTTGGTTCAAAGATATGCTCAAGACTGGCGAGGGGACGGAGTTTGTCGTCGAGTCCGTAGAGTTCGACCAACCCATCCCCGAGCATCTCTTCAGCAAGGCCTCGCTGAGGAGATGAGGGTACCCGGACAGTTTTGCTTTGCAACTTGGCGGTTTCGTCTATGGCACAAGAGAATATGCTTGACAAATGCTCCCGATTTTTGTATTTTACCAACCGCAATGAAGAATCGATGAGATGGTGGGGGACGGTGAACGAAGCAGACCGCCAAGGAGGTGATGCAGGGCTGCGCAAAAGAGGCTCGACGGTGGCAGGTACCCTTTAGTCTGGGGGACTATGGGGTATCGATGGCACGCGGTTAACGAACCGGACAAAGGAGGTGCCTCGATGAAAAGACTGCTTACAGTCAAGATGGCTGTGTTCGCGGGGGCGCTGATCGTGCTCTCCGCAGGGGCAAATGCACAGCAAGTGGGCGGACCATATCAGCCCGACGAAAATACCGTACTGCTGATGCACTTTGACGGGGACCTCAAGAACGAATCGCAGTTCTCTGCCGATGGCGAGTTCCACGGGGCTCTTACCAACTTCTTCTTCTTGCCGAATCCCATAGCAGGCCTGAACAAGTGCTTGCGCATCGACAACGACTCCCGCACCGATTCGGCCTACGTGACCGTGGCCGACACCCAGTACCTGGACCTGACCGGCAATTGGACCATTGAAGGCTGGATCAACATTTTCACGTTCGGTGAAGGTTCGGACGACTGGCGCTGGGTGCCGCGGTTGGTCATCAAGACCGGCGACGAGGTCTTTTGGCGGCCGAACTACTTCGTGGAGATGTGGGGCTCCACGCGCTTCTTCAGCTGCGGCTACCATACTGCGTCGCAGGATGCTTGGCCCCAGGCCAATTCACCGGATAACACCATGGTGCCCGGCCAATGGTACCACATGGCTTTTGTCCGCGACACCACCAAGCATGTGCTGCTGACCATCATTCATGACGCGGAGCGCAAGCTGCGCACCTTTGCGGTAGCCGACTATCTGAGCTTTGGTGCCGCAGACCCGACGCCGATTACCACCAACCAGCCATTGCACATTGGTTACGCCGGCGGTGGCGGTGACTCCTTCTTGGACGGCTTTGTCGACGAGATTCGCATCAGTAACGTGGTACGACCATTTGCCGTCCCCCCGATCGTCTCCGGCGTGACGGTCATGCCTAACCAGACTGCGGACGTGACCAGCTATCCCGTGGGCGCGAACGCCTACACGCTCATGGGGGCGACAATTCAGTCGGTCACCCTCTACTACGCGGTGGGCAGCGGCCCGTGGCAGTCGGTGGCGATGACGCACGTGGCCGGCGACTCTTTCGCTGCCGTCATCCCGCAGCAGCCGTTGGGTTCTATCGTCAAGTACTACGTGGAGGCAGTAGACAACCAGGGCCTCTCCTTCGCCTACCCGCGCGATGCAGGATGGGGCGCAATGCCGTACTACACCTTTGGCATCTACAGCCCGAACACCAACATCTTGGATCTCGGGTTTGAGGAGGGTTCCGGCACGCCAGTCGATGCCTCCCCGTACAACAATCCGGTGACGGTGGTCGGTGCACCGGTCTACTCCACGGACGCGGCTGTGGGCAACTACTCGCTCTACTTGGAGGGCGATTCGAGCTACTTGGAGGTTGACTCGCCGTTCCTCTCCAGCACGGAGTTCTGCGTCGACCTGTGGTTCAAGGCGGACACCATCGAGAACTACTGCCGCATCATCAACCGGCCTGCCACTGCGCAAACGTGGTCGGACAACAACTACCAAATCCGTTTCGACGACAGCCGGCATGTGCAGGGTATTGTGGATGGAACCATCACGTTGACCACCACCGCCCAAGTTGAGCCGGGGAAGTGGTATCACGTGGTTTTCGAGGTGCAGAATGCCCCGCCTGGCTTCCCTGCCGTGTGCATTGGCTCACTCTTGTTGGAGGATGCGGCTGGCAACAAGCTCTACGGCCGTTTCTTGCCGTCCAACACGCCGGTGAGACTGCGCAATGCTCCGCTGCGCATTGGGAAGGCCGCTGGTGGCACTTACCCGCCGTATTTCCAAGGGTACCTGGATAACATCAAGATCTACAACTATCCGGCGGCTAGGCTCTACAATCTCTTCACGGGTGTGGAGCCGCAGACGGCTGAGGTGCCTGCGCGTTTCGAGTTGGCGCAGAACTACCCGAACCCGTTCAACCCCACCACCGAGATTCGCTTTGGCGTGCCGCGTACTGCCAGGGTGAAGTTGGCCGTGTACAACCTCCTCGGCAGCAAGGTGAGGACGTTGGTGGACAAAGAGCTTGTGGCTGGGCGTCACCGTGTGGCCTGGGACGGCACTGACGACCTCAGCCGTGAGGTGGCCAGCGGCGTGTACATCTACCGGCTGGAGGCTGACGGATTCACCGCTGCCCACAAGATGCTGTTAGTCCGATAGAGGGAGAGCAGGAGGGGGGTGGGCCTACCGTGGCTCACCCCCTTCTCTTAGGTGGCTCTCTCAGCGCGGCAAAGTGACGCCTTTGGGTTGCAAGAGAGGCGATGCCTTTGGGGGCGTTAGCGTGGCAACAAGGTACTATCTGACTGAGGTCTCAAGGTCATGAGGAGAAGGCAACTTGCGTGTGCCATCGTCTGGTGCGCAGGGGTGGCCGCGCTTCTGCTGGCCGCCGGATGTGATACAGGGGTGGAGGTTTCGCCCCAGCCGGGCA
>JACIZP010000250.1 GCA_014359355.1 Calditrichota bacterium
ACTCGATGATGCTCGGGGAAACGACTTGCCTCACACATTTTGCCGTGTATTATAACGAATTCGCAACAAAAAGTCAAGAGAAAAATTTCATTCAGCGCGGTTTCACTCAGATTTTTCACCTGGTCAGGAACCGCTCGACGAAGGTCGGCTGACTCCCCGCCATCACCAGGAAGACGTCCAGGGGCACCACCTCAAACTCTGGACCCAACTTGCCCAGGATATTCTTGACCCGCTTCACGTCGCTCGACTCCCTGACGTGCATGAGCAAGAAGTACGGCCGCACTTTGTTGATGGTCGCCAGCTCCCGCAGGTCAGCAACCGCTTCTTCCTCGGGTTTTGTCGGTGAGAGGTAATAGTCGTACGAGATGAGTGGCCTGCCATTCTTCACCGTAAAGGTGAATGATGGGGCATAACCGTTGAGAAAACCGATCACGTCAGGCATACCCTGGTAGTAGGCCTCCACCACTTCCTTGGTCAGTTCCGTGTTCCCCTCGACGGTGGCTCCTTCCGAGTAATCCATGATCTCGAAGACGCGCAGGTCAAGTCTCTCCATGAATTCCTTGGCCTTGGCGATGAGTCCAGGCAAAAGCTGCGGGGGCACGGCCTTTGGGTAGAGATAGCCCGGGCCAGACAGGCAGCCGATGAGATAGTCGTTGGGCGTGGCCGTGCGGTAGTAGTATTCCTGCATAGCGGGCTCCAACCACAGCCGATTCATGATAACCTCCCAGGCATAGGGGATCTCCCCCCGACCTGGCCGGTGCCATGCCCCGATACCCATGCCGTCGGTTTGGACGCAGGCAATGTAGACCTTCTTGCCCGGTTTGTAGCGCTTGCCGGGCACGAGGTTATGGTTGTTCTTGAAGACAAACCCGGGAGTCGGCGGCACTTGATGGCTGAAGCTGAGATTCGGGATTGTATGCAGCCCTTCTACCCGCAGGCCGTAGCTCGACGCTAACTTGACGTGGTCGCGCTCTTTGTCCTTGGCATAGGAATGCCAGCCCATCACCATGGACATGGGGTTCATCTGGCTGAGCAATTTATTGGCCAGTGCGTATTCCTCGGCATCTTCTGGCTTGGTGGAAAGGTCGTTGAAAAAGCAGCGGTTGTAGATTCCCCAGTCGGCGACACCGGGCTTCATTACAGGGCCGGCATCGCCTCCCATCCAGATGATGATGTCTCGGCTGCAGCGGTCCCAGTAGCGATCGTAGGCCCACTGATAGATCTGCGCGTCATTCATGCCTACAAACTTGCCACGCAGGTCCTCCACCATTTTCAGGCCGCACTCTTCTGCAACCGGGATAAAGTCTTCGCTCACCACCAACGCCTTTTCCAGGCCGGCGATAGTGAACGCCACAATCAGCGAGGTGCGCACTTGTGGATCCCAAACGACGTACCCCGCCAAGGCGTCCTTGAAAGTCTTCACGGCCTCGGGCACAGACTTGAGCTCAGTGAACGTGAAGTAGCGCTTTTCCTGCACGAATTGCAGGAACGGCTTCACATAGTTAAACGGCCACGTCTCTGGATAGAGGAGGTAGAGACGAGGACCGCTGCCATTGGCCAAGCCTTGTAGACTGATGAGGAGCGCCTGTTCAGCGAGCCCACCGGCCACTTCCCAATTGTCCTTGAGGCGGAAGAAGAACGCTTCGCGCCTGCCCGCCTTCTTCAGCACATAGTGCAGCGTGCCAGAGGTGCGCGTCGACCGCGAAATCTCGTACACCAACACATCGCCGCCCTCGCGCAGCTCGTAGGTGTGCACACATGTCACTGGAGTTGGGCCCTGGGAACCACGCACGCTATACCGCTCCTCGATCCTGAGCACTGTGCCGCCCTTCTCCCAGCGCGCCGCCAGCTGCCGCTCGCCTCCCACCGGCATGGAAAGCCCCATGAACACATTCGTGGGGAACACCCGGTCCTTGATGGGAAGCTTGGTCACCGAACCATCGGTCCGGAGGTCCAGGGAATCCACAAAGCGACGGCTGGTGCCCCATGTCTGGACAAGCAGAATCCCGTTCTCCTTGGTCGTCGCGTCGATGGTCAGGGTGGCGTACAGGTCGATTTCGGTGCTCAATTCGGGAAGAAGCTTCCAGGTGCCGTTGAACTCCGGATTCCCCTGCGCCAAGAGCGTCCCTCCTGCTAGGCCGAACACCGCCACCAGGGCGAGCACAACGACGAACTGTTTCATGGTTCCCTCCACATGGTTTAGACGTGCCTCACAGCGAGACTTGATTCAACTGCATAGCATCACCCCTTCCTCCCTCTTCGGAGACGAGGGGAACAAGTGCCTCAATCCAACCATACCTCAACCGTGACGATCTTGTTCTTGCTGGCCACCACCTCCACACTTCTTCCATCCACCTCGGCTGGGGCTATGGGCTTTTCATTCAGCTTGACCAACTGCGCCTTGCGAACTGGCCGCCAGAAGGTAATTGTCCCTTTCACCTCCTCTTCCGTCGGATTGAATACTCTGACGATGAGTCCGTCGGTGCGCGATGACCTCTTCACCGCCGAGAGCACGAGCGTGGCCGGCTGGACATCAATGAAGCTGAGCGTCGGCGGCAAGGTACCAGTGCTACGCCCGCACTGCGCAAGGTGGAGCTTGAGGTTGAAGCGGTTAGCCTGTTCATACACGCCCGCCTGCTCCCAGGTGCCTGCGTAAGGATAGATCGCGTAGTCGAATACGAATGGCCGCAGGCATTGGCACATCACCTGCGTTTCGTCGGTGGCCACATTCTCCGGGTCAGCACCGATGATGGGGAAACGATAGGTGCGCACCAACGTGAGAGCGATGGTGCGCTGCTCGTCTTCGAACACCGCATACTCGGGCAATCCGATGTTGAGGATCGCCAACCCATGTCCCTCACCCTGCACGCCGCAGAACATGTATTGCGGATAGTAGGGGAGCATTGGCTCCTTCCAGGTGGAAGTATCCGGCAGGTGGATGTCCCGCTCCGTCACGTCAAAGTGCGTCTCTGAGTACGACTTTTGCGCGGTGCCGTAGCCCGAAGGGAACATAGCCAGCAGCTTGTGGTCGCGCACATGGTTGGTGAGCTCGGTTCGCACCTCAAGGCAAGGCGCCCCCTTCTTCAGAGTCACGTACGAGACAATCTCAAAGGGGACCCTTTCTGGATTGCGGCGGCTGCCATCGGCAAGCGCGTCTTTCGGCAGCATCATCGTCAGCTTTACGCGATATTGGGCCATGAGCGGGCCGTCCAGCACCTTGCCCACTTCGGCCTGGCCTCCGATACTGGTGATGACCTCATCAATGTCGGCCCTGCGCTGCGTGGCGTGGTCACCGACATCGGAAAAATCCTGGAAATAGTGAAGCCCCTGGTAGGTCATCCCAGTGGCCTTGCACAAGAGGTCAATCCGCCCATCGCCGGCAATTTCTGCGCGCAGATGCTCATTCTCCAACACGTTCGCGGCAGGCGACAAGCTGCCGTAGTTCAGCTTGCGCCCGGGTTGTGGCTTGATGACGAACGACCGGTACCCTACGCCAGGGACTTCGCTCAGCGCAATGGCGCAATGCACTCGCCGTGCCTTGTACGGGATGGGAAATTCGTACGGGTTTTTCACAATAGGGCCAAATGGATAGGAACGAACAAACTGTACCGGAAGCTGAGCGCCTGACTCATCCTCCACGGTGAACCACCTTGCGCCACTCTCCTCGGGGAGGTCAATTACTGCCGTCACTACTTCGGAACGTCGAAATTGGGTCGGATTGAATGCCACAAGGCAGATGGCGTCTTCGGGCAGCCGGGCGTTGTCAATCTTTGTGACGATGTGCGCCATTGCGCGCCTGGTCACGTTGTCAGCCAGATGCCGGACCTGACGATTGCGGTACTCCACGTCCTCGTGCACCAGGTCGACACTGCACCCCGCAATGCTGTCGTGGGACTGGTTGGCCAGGTGATACTTCCAGGCCAGGCGCAGCATGCCTTCCGGATACTCCATGCCCAAGAGGGTAGCGATGGCTGCCCACGTATCCGCGTTCTTCTGCAACTTGAGCTCGCAGGCCCGATTCTGCTGCTTCAGGTACATCCTGGCGCAGAGCATTCCTGGAAAGAGGTTCTGCCAGAGCCCGTCCACCATCGTGTAGCGAAACTCACCGCGCATCACCTTGAGGTCTTTGGCCCGCGCCTTGACTGCCTGCACATAGTCGTAGAACGAGCTGTGGATGTAAGTGTCGCCTGTGTTGAGTTTGTTCGCCTCAGCGATGATCTCGGGCGTGCGCGGGTAGGGGTTGACCTGATCCATGCCGTCCAAGTACAGAAGCTGGTCGCAGGTTGCGCCCTTGACGGCGTGACTCTTTATCTCCTCCAGCGCCCTTGGCAAATTCTCCAGGTAGAGCTTATCCAGATGCCTTCCTTCCAGGAGCCAGTAGTCAAAGCCGCACAGCTCCTCATCGCAGGGATGAAAAGGCAGTTGTCCCTCGCGCCAGTGATAATCCCATTCGAATGGCCATTTGTTCAAGGCCACTGGACGGTACACATGGACATACCAGTTGGCCCGCCCATACGGGTTCACCGAACGCATGCCCATGATCCTGCTTCCGTCCGGCGCCTCCCAGATGAACTCGTGCTTTGTGATGCGGTCGTTGTTTCCCCGGTAGAAAAACATGTGGTCGAGCTCGAACCCTAAGTAGATTTGTGGCATTTGCGACGATTGGCCAAAGGAGAACGGGCTGTAGCCGGACCACTTCTGCCCTTTCCACTCCTCAGTGATGAGGGTACCCATGAGCAGGTTGCGCACAATGGACTCGCCGCTGATTTCGGGCGTGTCTGGGAGCGTGTACCATGGGCCGATCTGGATGCGTCCTTCAGCGACCAAGCGTCGCAGCACCGGCTCATTCTCTGGCTTGATAGCCAAATAGTCTTCCAGCGGTATGGTCTGGGAATCTAACAAGAAGTACTTGTAGTCGGGATTTGTTTCCAGCAGCTTGATGAGTGCGTCGAACATGTCCACAAGGAGCATGCGAAACTCCTGGAAGGGATAGCGCCATTCGCGGTCCCAATGGGTGTGGGATACGACGTGGATGGTGTACGGGCCATGCGCGTCTTGCATAGACTTCTCCTCGATGTGCTTCCCGAAATGTTGACGGCTAATCTACCAAATCTGTGGGGAATTGTCAAGCAATTCTTGATTGGCAGAATGTCCACGGAGCTTGATCTATTGGGGGGACACCTCCTGTCCCGCTTTGGCCTGCGGGAATGCCCTTCGCCTCTCGTCACAGGCCGGACAGGTACCAGGAGCGCAGAGGAGCAGCTGCGGGTGTTCTCGGAAAAAGCGCAGTCCCTCACTGAGGAGCAAATTCAACTCGAGGAGGTAGGCCCAGAACGTGCCTCGGCGCACACGCCTCACTTTCTTGCGGCTCAGGAGGTGGCTTTCAAACGCCACAAAATTCTTGGAGCACCCTGGCACTTCGCGAAGGGGCTGTTCTCCTGCGATCGATACGCCCACGGGCAGAATGCCCATGTGACTCCATGGGAAATGCCCGACCCAGGGCACGGGCGCTTTGACCTCAAGATAGTGGCAGAAGCTCAAAGCCGAAAAGTCCACGGCAAACAAGAGTGCGTAGGCGTGCGCCTGCTGTGCCAGCCAGTCCAGCACGCTTCCTTCTCCGAGTGGACTCTCGGGAGCGTTGTCCTGCCCAACGCTCCGGGCCGCTTCGCCCCAGAGCGAAAAGGAATGGGTCGCAGAGCAAGTCCTAACAACCTGGGGCATGTTGCGGAAGACTTCCGAGAGGGCCCCCACCTTGCTGGGCGTAGATGCCGGATCGAACACTTCGAGGGGGCCATGCGGGCGCTTGAAGCAGTAGGTGAAGGCCGGCATCACTATCGATCCGGACAGGCCCACACGTCGCTGCAACTCCTCGATGAACCCCTGCGCGCTCACGCCAGGAAAGGCAGAGCGCAGTCGGCGCAGCGAGGCGTGCACCATCACATGCTGACCAGGACGCAGCCCGAGCTTGCGAAGGAACTCCGCGAAGAGTGCGTTTCTTTGTTTCATGGATTGGGATCCCTCCTTGCGACCGGCAGCGCTTCTTTCTCCCCGTAACGAGCAATCCAGTGCTCCTCACTTGGTTGCTCACAGTTCAGCTTGGCGAAGTCGCACTTCTTCGGGGAGACCAACAGAGGAGGGTCAAGTCATCCGCCTGGCGCCAAGGCGTCCGCAAGAAAGAGGGGCGTCAGACCTTCCAGAAAAGCTTGCGCCGATACATCCAGTAGAGCACCAACCACCAGAACAGGAGGTAGGCACAGGTATAGGCCCAGGAGCCCGCGGTCACCCCCAGATGGCAATCCAGCCACCTCCAGAGCGCCTCGCGCAGCGAGAGAGTGCTGCTGCCAACTTCAACCTGCCACTCCTGCAAAGTGTGTACACGCACCATTATGGATACGAAGTAGACCGTGATAGCGTTCATCCCGAACACCACGAAGGGGAAAGCCCAGCGCCTGTAGCCTCTCCCTTCGATCAGCCAGTGGAACAGCGCCAAAAGGAGCGTGGCGATTCCTCCGGCAAAGAGGACAAACGAGGCAGTCCAGAGCGCTTTGATGAGTGGAAGGTAGATGCTCCACACGAGGCCCAAACCAAGACTCGCCGCGCCTATGAGCACGAGGGCGCGCACGCGACTCGCCACGCCCCCGGTACCTCTGCGCACGAGGTCGCCGACGAGGCTTCCACCGCACACCAGCGCGCCTGTGGGGACGATGGAAGTCGCGCCGGCCAAGTGCCAGCGCGCCAGGTACCTCTGGTTCAAGTAGGCAATGATGTTCTGGTCAGGCACAAGAGTGCCACCGGTATAGCCCGCAAACGGAACAAAGGACAGAAGCACCCAGTGGGCAACGAGCAGCAACACCATCAAGGTTGCGCGCAGCCGCGGCGAAAGAGGATATGCCAGCGCTCCCACCAGGTAGGCAAGACCGATGAGCTGCAGCACATCAAGGCCAACTACCACTCGCCTGGCAATGCTGGAAACGAGCACTATGCCCAGGAGCACCAGCACCACCGCACGCCGCAGCGCCTTTACCACGTAGGCGCCGCGCGTCCCGTCCCTTGCTTTGCAGGCCGCGTAGGAAAACGGAATGGCCACGCCTACGCAAAAAAGAAACCACGGAAAGATCAGGTCACAGAAGGTGACCCCCTTTCCCCAGGCTGCATGGCGAAACCACGAGGGGTATGCCTGCTCGTGGACCGTGTTGTTGACCAGCAACATCGCGGCAATAGTGAACCCACGCAGGGCATCTAAGGAAGAGAGTCGCTGGCCTGGGGGGCTGTACCGAGGCTGGCTCATTGACGAAAAGTTCTCAGAAAACAATCTGCAAACCCAACGTGCAGAAGACACTCTGCAGACCGCTTACATTTTCCAGACGGAGCGCGAGCGCAGGCCAGAGTTCACCCACGATGAGACGATATCCCGTTTCCACAACCAAGCAAAAACGCCGGGCCACGCCTATTCGTGCCCCAAGACTACCCTCGAAGGCCCAGCTCCATTCCTCCTGCTCGCGAGCGGGCACCGATACTTCCACCAGCTGGTAAGCCCCACGTCTGCTCCGCCAACGATGAAGGCCAACGCCGCCTCCGACGAAGGGGTGTACACTATGCCATGAGGTGATGATATGGCTTCCCCGCACGGTCGCGCTCATCGACGTGAAATGAAGCTCGAGGTCGCGGTAGTAAAGGCGCGATGTGTTCTCCTGCGCGAACTCCAGAAACTCAACCCCCACTCGCCAGGACCAACCCCTGCTTTGCCATTTGCCTGCCTCAAGTCCCACCAGCCTGGGGCTCGGCGCAAACCAATTTTGCAGGCTACCAACGGGTGCCACCGTGCCCCAGTGCACCTGTGCGTACCACTGACCTGATTCTTCGACAGCCGCCGAGGCGTGCACTCCCACCAAGACGGCCGCCATTCCCCACAGGATGACCGTATGCCTACGCACCCTTGTGGTGCCGATCACCACCGCCTGGTCTCCTTCAGTACACAAATACCAATGCGCAGGTTAGTTGCGCCATGCTCGTGGCAGGAAAACGCTCGTAGTCGCTCCCCCCTGTCGGCAACACCGTACCGTACCTTCCGCTCAGGCGAAAGTGCAAGAAGCGCTGCGCCACGACCTCGACCCCCATCTCAAGAGTGGCCACATACACTGCGCCCTTGCGCACCTCCGCATGGTTGTAATAGTCGTAGACGAAGACATGGTTGAGCTCCGGGAATTCCTTCTCCCAGACCTCGTGCAGGCGCAGCGCACGCTCATAGAACCAAGGCCCTGCGCCCGTTGCCAGGTAGAAACTGGCAACGCCGCCCTCGGGCCAGCGCAGCGTAATGCACGGCACCACCTGTGTCACATACAGATGCTGATCGGGCGTCAAAGTAGCCCGGTAGGACGCGTCCCTGGATTGCAGGTCACGCACGTAGTTGCCGTAGAACCTCTGCCAGAACGCCCAGTTCCACTGCTCCACCGCTCTGTCTTGCTCGATCGTAAGGTCGCAATAGCCCGCCGTTATCCCCACAGCCACGAGCCGTGACAGCCGCAGCGAGGCGGTGCCTCCTGCTGCCCAGCCGGTCGCCTGACGCACGTGTTGGTCTTGTTTCAGTCCAAGCCCGTGAACATAGGAGGACCAGGCCGAAAGTGACTCTAGACGAACCGTCTGACCAGAGGCCCCAGGACAGCTCGCACCCAGCACCAGGGCAAGAAACCAGACGAGGTGGAGGCGGAAATTCCACTTCATCGCGACAGCTCCTCATCAAAACTCGGCAGAAAAGCTCATGCGCAACACCGACTGTAGGCGGCCGTAGTCGGTATGCGCAAGGTCAAACGCAACCAGCCCGCGACCAGTGCGCTTCTTGAAGCCGCACCCTAAGGTGAGGCCATCCTCATCGTAGTAGAACTTGTAACCCAGGCGGAGGGCCACCACATTTGCCAACCAGCATTCTGCGCCCACGTGGAGCCGTTCGTTGTAGTCGCTGGGATGCAACGCATCGGCGGCTAAAGTCAGACGGTATGGGCTGCTCAGCGCGCCCAGGAGCTCCATCGCGGCACCCAGCCGAAAAACCATAGGCATCTTGAACGAGTCGCCAATGTAGCGGCTGTCCACCCCAAAGTTCTGCACATACCCGCCAAGGCGAAAGGAACGGAACCCGGTGGTGTAGACCATGCCCAGGTCGACGAGCATGTTGTCTGAGGTGTAGGCTGCGATGCGCTCCCGGACGTAGCGAAGGGTGAGACCGTAGGCAAACCAGGCAGTCGCCTGCTGGGCAAAGGAGAGTCCTATTGCCAAGGCATCTGCCGTGTAAGTGCCGCGAACGATGTAGGCGCCACCAGGATTGTCAACGTCCGCGTTGACCGTTTCCACCATCTCACCCAAGTCCAGCCGGTTGATGCTGAGGCCGCAGGCCCCCATGCGCCGTGGAAGCCGCAGGGCAATGGAAAAGGCCTGGTGGCTTGTCTCGGCAAGATATGAGGCGTAGGAGACGCACAATGCGTGCGCGCCCGCAAGGTGAGCAAGCAGCGCAGGGTTAACAAACAGCGCCTCGGGCCCTGCGTCGAGCAGCGCCACACCCACCTCACCCATCGCCGCCACACGAGCAGAAACCGGGACCTCCAAAAAGGTATAGCCCGCCGTGCCCACTTTGCGGAACTGCGCCCTTCCCGGATTGGCCATGCTGGTGACCAGCAAGAGAGCAAGAACCAGCGGTGACACTGCTCGTGCCATACCTTCACCTGACAATGCAAAACTTGCCTATGCGCGTAGCCCCCTTTGTGGCCGGTGCGTGCGAGGTGAGGTGATAAATGTAGAACCCACTCTCGGCAAACTGGCCAAAGTCTGTCACCTGATCCCACTGCGCAATCCCCGTGTCCTCGGTGTGCTCGATGGTGGCTACCAAGTCGCCGCGTATGGTGTAGATGCGAATGGTACAGGGGCTAGGGATATTCATGAACGATATCACATCCTGAGCGCCGGGAGTAATGAATCCTGACCGCATGACAAAGGGATTGGGCACCACGAGCACTCGGTCGAGCGTCGTGTTCACCGGCGAAAAGGTGGCGACAAACGGCGTGACCGTATGGTTCGGGTAGTACGAGCTCTCCAAACTGGGCACGCGATTACTGTTCGTTTCCGGGAACACCGCTGCGGGGTCAAAGGGCCAATGGTCGTGACCGGTGTCGAAGGCCGAAACCGCATAGTAGTAGCCGAACCCCACCACGACCCCGGTGTCGACAAAAGTGTAGGTGTGCGCACCTGGGTCGAAGAAGCTGGGGTCCCTGGCCGCCACTTCAGCGATCTGGCGCCATGGGCCTATGGGCAGATAGTCGGAGCGATAGATGCGATAGCCAGCCAGGTCATAGGCTTCCGGGCCGGAGTAGTCAGAATCGGGCAGGTATTCGCCGGCGTCATCCCAGCGGATAACGTTCCCCACTCTGGCCCCGGTGAGTCGCGACAACTCAATGCGGTCCGGTGCCGCTGGTGGATCTGGCACGTTGTAGCCATGCTCGAAGTTGAACTGGGCGCGCTGAGCCGTGGCATTGAGGTCGGCCAGGCTTGTCTTGGCTATGTCCTGCTCGGTCACGTTGGGGTCAAACGCCAGCTCTGAAGGCACGCTGCCGATTACCTCGGCCATCACCACACGGAGCGAGTCTCCTGGACCCAGGTCCCAAGGCCCGAGGGACACCATGGTCCACATGCGGGCCTTCCCCCACCGGTCGTCGGCCAGACCTTGCGGAAAGAGTATGGCCTGATAGGCATTGCGCAGGTCCCGCATGGCGCCGTACCACTGCTCGTTCGTTTCCAGGCCAGTGAAGGGGAAGGCATGAGCGGGATCGCTCACCGACCAGCCGACCTGATTGATGGCATTTGCCTGACCGCGCTTGTTCGGCGAGACATGAAGGAACTTGATCCCTGCGAAGGCGGGTGCCAGCCACTCCTTGCCGCCGCGCGGCCCACCACGGCCGTACAAGTACGGGTCAAACTTCTCATTGCCGGCCGCCTGCGTGTAGTCGTCTGCCCAGCCGTAAGCCATCCTCTGACGCGCGTCGTACAGAAAACGGTTGTTCAAGGCGCCCGGCGGCAACTGGGGGAAGAGCATGGACCATCCCCGGGCGTTGATGGCGAAAGCGTAGGTGAACAGCAGATACAGATCCTGCAAAGTGGAGTCCTGGGCCAGCATGCGGTACACTTCAGGTGAGGCCACCTCGGTGTCAAAGACATGCGGCTCACGGGCAATGTTGGTGATGACATAGTCGATGATGATGTACTTTTCGTCCTTCGCCGACCCACTCCAGCAACGGACGGTGCGTTTCACGCGGACCGGCAAGAAGCGCGGCGGACGGTAGGGGAAACGGTAGCGCGGGTTGAACTCCCACGTGGTTTCCACCACCTCTTCTGCTTCGCTCGGGTCAGTTCGCAGCCAGTAGTTCTCTCCATTCGGCCAGCGCAGGCGATGACGGAGCAACAAGTAGGGGCTATCGGTGGTGGAAAGCCCCACTGAGGTGGCAAACATGGCCCAGTCGGTGACTCCCCAGACGCTGTCCGGGCTCGATGCGCGCAGGGCTCCGGCCCAAAATCCGCCGCCCACGTGGTGGCTGGTGCCTCCGCCCACCTGTTGCGGAATCAGCTCCGGGTCAAAGCCAGGCCAGTCCATGCCGTATCCCTTGCGCGCCCAATTCTGGAAGACCGGCCCCATCTTGGCCACATTC
>JACIZP010000251.1 GCA_014359355.1 Calditrichota bacterium
ATGATGGAGCTCTATGTGGCCTACGAGGACTATCACTTCATGATGGAGCTGGTGGAGCAGATGGTGAGCACCATTGCCGAGCAGGTCACCGGCAGCACCACCGTGGTCTATCAGGGGCAGCGCATCGACCTCAAGCCGCCGTGGCGCCGTCTGAAGATGTTCGACGCCCTGCGCCACTACACCGGCAAGGACCTGTACGACAAGACCGTGGAAGAATTGCGGGGGATCGCCGCCGAGCTGGGGGTGGAGGTGGAACACTTCTGGGATAGGGGCAAAATCATCGATGAGCTGTTCAGTCAGTTTGTGGAACCCCACCTCATCCAGCCGACCTTCGTCATGGACTACCCTATCGAACTGTCCCCGCTGGCCAAGAAGCATCGCGACGATCCCCGGCTGGTGGAGCGCTTTGAGCCCTACATCGCCGGGCAGGAGATTGGCAATGCCTTCTCCGAGTTGAACGACCCCATCGACCAGTCGGCCCGCTTCCAGGCGCAGATGCGTCTGCGCGAGGCAGGGCTGGAGGAAGCGCAGGTCATGGACCAGGACTACATCCGCGCCCTGGAGTACGGCATGCCGCCCACTGCCGGCCTGGGCATTGGCGTCGATCGCCTGGTCATGCTTCTTACTGATGCGCACTCGCTGCGGGATGTGATCTTTTTCCCGCATATGCGACCGGAGCACTGAGCGGACCATGAATTTCGAGCTCCTCATCGCCAGCCGCCATCTGCGCTCCAAGCGCCGCACCGGCTTCGTCTCGCTGATCACCTACATCTCGGTGTTCGGCGTGATGATCGGTGTGGCGGCGCTGATCATTGTGCTCTCGGTCATGAATGGCTTCGAAAGCGAGGTGCGTTCCCGCATCGTTGGCTTTGACGCCCACCTGCGCGTGGGTACCTACCATGACCGCGGTATCGAGGACTATGGCCAGGTGATTCGCCAGATCGAGGACATACCGCATATTCTGGGCATTTCTCCCTACATCGTGGAGAAAGGCCTGATCCGCTCTGCCGAAAGCAGCGGCGAGGGTCTGGTGATCAAAGGGGTGGACCCGGAGACGGTAGTCAAAGTCTCGGACTTGCAGCGGAACATCGTATACGGTAAGCTCGACTTGGGCATGGCCGCAGGCCCTGAGGGCGAGCGACCTCTCCCTGGCATAGTATTGGGGTTCAACTTGGCCGACAAGCTGGTGGTGGGAGTTGGCGACAAGGTCACCATCATCAGTCCGGTGGGGGTCACGGGCATGTTTGGGCCCATGCCGCCTGTGATGCAGTTTCGCGTGACTGGCTACTTCCAGACCGGTCTGTACCAGTACGACGATACCTTTGCCTACATCTCGTTGGAGTCCGCCCAGAAGCTTTTCAAGATGGGGCAAGGGGTTACCGGGCTGGAATTGCGGCTGGACGACCTATCCAACGCACGCTGGGTGGCGCAGCAGATCGACAGCCGCCTTGGGTATCCGTACCGCACCACCACCTGGTTTGACATGAACCGCAACCTCTTCTCCTGGATGCA
>JACIZP010000252.1 GCA_014359355.1 Calditrichota bacterium
TTCGGGTAGTTGCCCAACCGATACTCCCGCGGCACTTCCCGACTCACTACCTCCACCCCCGTCTTCGGCCGCTGGTTGTCATAATCCCACGCGCTGTAAAACACCGGATCGATGCTCCCAAACTGCGAGTGAATCCCCGACGCCGGCACGCTGTCGTCGATGTTCTCGATGTGGTTGTTCCCATAGCCACCCTCATTGTCGCCTCCCCCTACTCCAAACTTGAACTCCTGACCAACCACATCCCCCGAATCCGGCGAGTAGAAACACACCAACGTGTACACCGTGTCCCCCGCCACCAGGTCACCATGCGTGCCGTCATCGTACATCCGATGCGCAGGATCCGCCATCAATCCCGCGCCCCACGTCCCCCATCCACCCGTGGCCGGCCCGTTCATCGCCAAACCCCACCCCACTACCTGATCCGCCGACGTCACGTGCAACGTCCCCTGTATGTCCTGCAACGTGCTCCCCGCCAACACCTGGTACACCGCAGGCCGCGCATCACACGTGAACGTCACCGTCACCGGCCGCGCCACCACCGCCGTGTTCCGGAACAACGGCATCCGGTGAATATCCGACTTGCTGGCCACCACATCCTCCACCGTAATGGCCGCTCCCCCTATCGGCTCCACCACCCGCCGCTCCGCCTCCCCCACCGTCTCCCCTGCATAGTAAAAGTTATAGTAAATCTCCCGATACTCCACCCCATTCTTCACCTTGTAGTACTGGTAATCCAACTTCCCCCCAATGGTGGTCACCACCGTGTCGGTGGCCGTGTAGCGCGACGTAAACCCAAGCCGCCGCATCTGCACCGTCCGCACCCCCGCCGCCGTCCCAAAATACCCCGACCGCACCAACAACGTGTCCCCATGCGCAAATCCAAAATTCGCTATCGCCTGCCCCATATCAGCTACCCACGTCACCACCACCTGATCCCGATGCTCCACCGCACGCGGACGCTTGTTGTCAAACCAAAACCAGTGCACCGTCGTGTCTACCCCGCTCAACTCCACGTGATTCTGCAAACTCGGATTGTACACCAAATTCCCCCAATCCTCATCCAACGCCGCTCCCGCCCGGTGCACCACCACCTTGAACTCTATCGCATGACCCGCATACTGATCCGGCACATGCACCGCCCCACTGTAAAAATACCCCCCACTGTACTGCCGCGACCCCATGTTCACATGGTCGCTCTCCCGCACCAACGGATACGTCCGCCCCCACGATATCTCCCCCGTCTGACCCCAATCCACATTGTTCGACCCCCGCAATCCTATCACCTGCGCCCCAGGATTGAAATCCTCCCACCCCTGCACATTCACCCGCACCCACACCACAAAACTGTTCGGCTCCTCCACCCACGGCCGCGCATACTGCTCCGCACCCCACAACCACCCATTCACAAACTGCAACGGCAACGTCGTGTCCGCATCCCCCACCACCAACACCCGATTGCCCGTCGCCACATCCCCCTCCCACCCCTGGTGCTCCCACTCCGCCCCCGCGTACACCGTGTCGTGCGCATTCGTGTAAAACTTAAACTCCACCCGCTCCCCAGGGGTAAATTCCGCCGTCCCCCGCCAGTAGTCACCTCCCACATTCTCCAAAAATACCGGCGATGCCCCACTCCAGGTCAACGGACCGCCACTCCCGCGTACCTGCACCGTAGAGGTCGGCCCCAACGTGTCCGGCACCGTCGCCGTGTTCGCCACAAAAGTCACGCGCACGCGCGATGGGGGGAAGGCAGCGCGATAGCGGGCCCTGGCTGCCTGCACATTTGCCAGCAGATCATCCAGCCCATCGCCGTAGACCACCGCGTAGGTGAGAACCGCCGAGTCACCGGGCGCAAGGGTGTACGCGCCAGCGTTGACATTGTAGATTGCCCCATCGGTGCCGAACGTGAGCGGCCCGTCAAAGCCCGTCTCGGTCAGCATCTTGAAGCGCGTGGAGTCGTGCGCCTGATCCGAGTTGGGATCCGGAGAGTAGACGTTCCAGTCGAGGATCTTGTAGGAATACGGTTCTCCGGAAACCAGGGCGACACCCAGGTGAGGGGGATCAGAGCCGCGATAGTTGTAGGCGATGCGGTGCGTTGCGTTCCACTCGCAGGTGCCGTCGTAGCCTGCGTTGACCATCGGCACTACCGTGGCACCCAAGTACAGCTGCATAGCCTCCGCGGCCATGTTGACCACCGCAAAGCGCGCCAAGAAGAATTTGTCGTTGTTCCAGCCGTAGAGGTGCACGCGCACGTGCACGTTCGGCGGCAAATTGGAGTAGCTATTGTCGGCCACCGTGTACAGCTCGACATCGGCCTTTGTCGGGGTGGCAAGCTTGTAGGCGTTGATTACCTTGTTAGCGTCTTGCATGTAGTCATAGACGGCGTCCTTGGAAAGCCCTGCGGACATGGTGATCCGACCCACCTGCCGCGTGCCTGAGTTACTCGGCGCGTAGAGTCGAATCTGTCCCGCGTTGGTGAGATACAATCCCACTGCCCCTGTCTCGCCCCTGGCCTGTGCAAACGATTGGGATGTCATCATTAACACAGCGACCAAGGTGACTAAGAGAACAACACGCTTTTCCATTTTCTCCCTCCCTCGGCTACTGCAGCCGACCTTTGCATGCTCGCGCACGCCTGCCCTGCTCATTTGCCGTTCGCCTTGTTGTTGCTCGCCGTTGTTACAGACCTTACTCCCGCTCTCACACGCACCCTTTGCGCATCACCTCCTTTGCCGATTTTGGTCATACGCCGACAATCTCAGCGGTTTCACCCACGTGCCCGCTCAGCCGCATGCACTTTCTCAAAACTCTATCCCCAGGGAAAACCTCTGCACGTCATCGAGAAGGTTGAAAAACGAATAGGCATAGTCCACGCGCACCCGCGAGCGCGCCAAGGGCAGTCGCACCCCCGCCCCCAGCGTCCAGTCCTCCTCATCGTAGTTGTAGCGATACCCCGCCCGCAGGAAGGCGACCTGCCGCAGTGCCAACTCCATGCCAATATTGATGCGCTCGCTGTTGTCGTTCGGGTGTGCCGCATCCATAGCTGCCCGCAAGGCAAGGAAAGGCGACCGGTATACATCGAAGGCAATGCCCACCTGAAAGTGCAACGGCAACGGATAGGTCTCGGTCTGGAGCCGCGCCGGCGTAAGACGGTTGCGCGGGACCGAAACATTGCGGTCGTGGACGACGTCGAGGTCGCGACCATCCAGCCTCAAATCGGCGCCAAAGTTCGTCATGGCCATGGCGATAACCAGTTGCCGAAAGTCCAGCCGGTACTGGGTACCCACATCGAAAGCCAGGCCGCTGGCGCTCTCGTGCCAGATCCTCTGCCGCACGTACTTGGCCGTCACGCCCACCGACATGCGGTCGGTCAACCCGCGCGCGTACGTCATGCCCAAGGCGACGTCCTGCGCATCCCAGAACTCGCCGCTCCCTTCCGGCTGCAGCTCGGTGGTGACCTCCATCTTATCCATACCCAAGGAGGTCACGGACACGCCAAGCACTCCCCACCGCTGAAGGTTGAGCACATAGCCCACAGACGTCATGTGGACGGTTGCGAACCACTGCAGGTGGGAGAAGTGGACAGCCTGCCGCTGCACGTGGGTAATGCCGGCCGGATTCCAGAAAAGAGCCACTGCGTCCTCGGCCATCCCCACGTAAGCTCCTGCCATGCCCACCGCCTGAGCCCCGACCGGAATCTGCAGAAACTGCGCCCCCGCGGTTCCGAGATTGGGATTCTGGGCCTGTGCCAAGCCCGTCAGGCCGAACGCGAGCATTGCCGCAACGCTCGCCGCAAATAGGGCAAGAGTTCTCTGCATACGCATGAACTCCTCTGTTGTCTACTTTATCACCGCGAAACGGCTAACATGCCGTGCTGTCTTGGTGCTCACCATGTACAGGTACACACCAGAACTCAGTTCTCGTCCTCCCTCTGCCCGCAGGTCCCAGGTCTCCGTGCCGGTGCCATTGGTGTGGTGGATCGTCTTGATCAAATCGCCGTCCAGGGTAAAGACATGGATGGTGCACTCTGCAGGCAGGTGAATAAACTGGATCTGGCGAAGGGGCTCGCGCCGCAGCTCGCCAAACTCTGGTTCAAATAGCGACGAGACCACGTAGGGATTGGGCACCACTTTGACCCGCGCCAGTTCGTTGTCCTGCAGCGCCCGTCCGGTCGAAGGGGCCTGCACCGCAAAAGTGTAGCGGTCGCTGGCGCGTGGGGGATCGGGAATGTTTGTGCGAATGCGGAAGACGTTCCCTGCCCCCGGTGCGCTCTTCTCGTCAAAGACAATGCGCACCGCGATTCCGCCGAAAGATAGGCTTCCTCCGCTTGGCAAAGAATCGCTCCGCGCCACAACCTGGCCACCCCAAGTGGTCACCTGAAGCACCGCGCGCTGCTTGCCACTCCCGCTCGTCACTGGATCGGCAAAGCTCAGGGTATAAGTCATTTCGATGATCTGTGACTTGTCCACCACCGTCGGCGTGATCTCCACCATCGCCGCCCCACTCACGCGGGTCACCGGGTCGATGTACCCCGAAGGGAGGACTTGCAGCAGCAGGCCATCCGTAGTGGCCAGCCAGCGCTTCCAGTCCACGATGCGCGGCGAGAGCACCACTGTCCCATCCGAGCGTTGCGCGCGGATGCCGGTCTGAATGACCAAGGAGTCTCCCGGCTCCGGCAACAGCGTGGGCGGTGCGTCCGGATCCGGGTCAACAAGGGTCAAGGCAAGGCCTTCGAATTGGAGGGTCTGCCCGGAGACGTAGGGATGTCCCACCACGATGTCGCGTCCCCTCGTCTGGTTGCGCACACAAAGCCGCCCTGCATTGTCAAAGGCAACGCCGTAAAGGTCGCCGGAGGCAAGAGCGGGATCCACCACCGTCACCGAGGCCTGCGTATTGAGATTGCCCCTGACAATTCTCGCAACCGGCGGGAAGCTGACCTCATATTGAAATCCGCCGCATTGCTGCGCATCTGCCACGCTCACCGCCAGGGAAAAATCGGAAGGCCCAGAGTGTTCTACCGAGCCCACAGCGCCTGGCACCAGGTCCAATGCCTCGCTGCGTGGTGTGGCCGCCACCGTGTTGATAGCCGCCAAGGTGTTCCCCCGCGGCGATTCCAAGCTCTCCACCGTGGAGTCCCCCTGGTCATAGCTGGTGATCGTGTACCAGTACTCGAAACCATTGACGACATTGGTGTCCACGTAGCTGTACTCGAGGCCCGTGTCGCGCCCAATGCCATTTACCACATCGAACTCGGCGAGCGGTACGGGGTCCGGCCCCACACTGGGGTTCTCGTTGCGGTCGATCTGGTCCCAGTGCACCCCGCCGTCGATAGACTTGTACAGGCGATAGCCCTCAAAATCGAGCCGGTTCGAAAACGGGTCCCGTTCACTTTCCGGTCGATTGTCCCAGTAGAGTGTCACCCGACCGTCGCCGGCTACTGCCGTGAGGGCAGGAGCGGAAGGAGGCTTCGCCATCTCGAAATTGAGCTCCGCCGCTTTCAGCGCCATGAGCGTGTTCGACAGCAGCTGCCCCAGATCATTCCCGGCGACGATGGCCGTCATAAAGGTGAGCGTATCTCCCACCGGGAGCGTGTACGGCCCAGAACTCATGATGGCAACGACGTCCAGGCCAGTGGCGGGAATGGTGTTTGGATCGTCATAGTGCAGTGTGGGCAGGGTGCCCACATGGAAATAGCGCTTGCCCAATGACGAATTGAACAGCCGGGGATCGGAGCTCATGATGCGGTACTGGACCGTGTCCAAATCCATGTCATCATCATAGAGGTTGTAGTGCCAGTCGGTCACTCCCAGCTGCTTCCCATCCACCTCGGGCGTCTTCAAAAACGCGCAGCCGAAGTAGCCGGTAGTATTGCCCACCCATTCTGACGTGTAGCCGTCGTCGTAGAAATAGAGGAGATTCAGCGACTCCTCAAACGCCACGCGATCGTCCGCATACTCCGGGTCGCCGCCGGAGACGTTCCCGACGTCGATATCGACGTAGAGAGCGAAATAGAGCGAATCCAAGTCAGATTCGCCCTTGTTGATCACATCGAAAGTGAAGAAGATCATGTCCTCTAAGGACTTTAGCCCGAAGGCATAGCTGGTCTGGGCGATGTGCACCCCAAGCCGCTTCACCGTGTTGTTGCTGTCACTGTAAACGCAGAAAGCGTCCTGGTCAGACTTGATGATGGGGTTGCCGGCGGCGTCCCGTACTGGCCAACCCGTCGCCGGCCACGAAGATGGGTCGTCGCTCATCGCCACCTTTGCTCCCGCCGGGTTGTGGTAACCCCCTACGGCCTCCCATTCCTCGTTGGTGGTGAAGCGTCCCTGAATCACATTTCCCGGAATACCGACGAACGGGTTGATGCGGTAGATGTAGTGCCGGCCGCTGCCGTAGGGGTACTCCCCGCTGGGGCCCTGGCTCAAGCGCCGCGGATAGAGCTTGCCCCGGTTCTCAAAGAACAGACCGATATTGCTGGCGTTGTGAATGCCGGCAGCCCGATCCTTGATACCCAAAGGCTTGGCCAAGTCGCTCTCAGCTTCCCTGTCTTTGTCCTTCCCTCCGGAAAACACTTGCGCCCCAGCAAGTGAGGCAATGACCAAAATCGAAAGCAGAGAAAAAAGAAGGGCTCTTCGCATGGGATAGTTCCTCGCAAACCGAGCTGCTGACCCACCCAAGACGACCTCACAACCGCACTCCAAGTCCGACTCGGACGCGGCGTGGCGGCCCGTAGTTGCTTGGGTCGCGCATGTACTCGAGTGAATGATTGCCTTGACGCGTAAAGTCCGGCTCTCCGGTATCAGGATAGACGTAGACGACGTTCTTGAAGTTGGTCAAGTTCAGCGCCTCGACAAAGAGCCGCACCTTCACGCCCTTCAGGCGAAAGGTCCGCCCGACCTCGCAGTCCAGCGTGTAATTGGAGGGCATGCGCGCGGAATTTCGGATCACAAAACCAACGTCGCGCCCGGAAGGCGTGTAAGGGAAGCCACTGCTGGCGCTCAGT
>JACIZP010000253.1 GCA_014359355.1 Calditrichota bacterium
CCATGCGGACTCGCGCGGTATCGAGCTGACCATCGAGAAGCGGCGCACGGGCTTCTGGTCAGGGCGGGTCACCTATGCCTACTCCTACATCAAGGCAGCCCAGGCGAGGGCGGGCAACGATCCGACGCAGTTGACCGCTTTCAGCGCCAAGACCGACAGCGCGAACTATGCTGAGCTGCCGCTGAAGTGGGCTGACTACTATCCGTATCGCGAGGACAACATCGTGCTGCGCGAGACGGAGAACCCGCTGGCAGGTGGCTTCGACCGCACCCATCGCTTTGCCGCGACCATGATGTTCTATCTGCCGTTCGACTTCGAGCTGGCAGCAGTGGGCAACGCCATGAGCGGCTTCAAGTATCTGCCCTCGGAGAACATTGACCTCGACCCGTGGTTTGCAGTGAGCCCCAAGATGCGTGAAGGCCCGTGGAACTATTGGCTCAACCTGCGGCTCACCTGGGAAGGGAAGCTGGCAGGCATTCGTTTCCGGCCTTTCGTCGAGGTGGACAACGTCACCAACAAGGAGAACATCCTGGCCTACAACCGCACGCCCTTCTATGAGAACATCGACCAGCAGATCTTCGAGATAGGGCGGGACCGCAAGCCCAAGACCGGTGACGAAGGTGACCCGAAAGGCTACTGGAACGTGCCCTTCGACTGGCTGGGCCGTCCGCTCTATGGGCCAGCACGCCAGATCTGGGCCGGTCTGGAGATAGGGTTCTAAACCGCAGGTTTGCGCAGAGCATTTGAGAGGAGACTGGCACATGCAAAGGCACTCAAAACTCTTTACCACCTTGCTTCTGGTGGTAGCAGCGGTAACCCTGACCCAGCTCTCGGCCTGGGCAGAGGGACCGCAGAAGAACATGGTAATTGTCGCGGGAGAGACGTGGTGCACGTACATCCCCGCCAATTACGACTACCCCTGGCCCCGCCTGACCATCCAGACCGATGTGAAGAACATCGGCTATGGCCATCCCCAGGGGTGTATTTTTATGAACACCCGCCTGATCACCAGCGGTCTTTTCGGCAATCCGCCGTGGAGCTGGATGTCCGGGCGGTTGGCCATCGACTTCAGCAATGGCCTCAATGCGGTGGAGTACAACCCTGACCCGGCCTTTGCTGCCATTCAAGGGCCGCTTGGGCCGGCAGGGAGCGAGAACTATGCCTACCTGAAGTACACGCCGAACGTGGCAGGGGCAAAGGACCCGACGCGCAACTACCATGACCCGGTCGGCGGGTGCTACCTGTCGGCAGATCGCACGCACGCGTGGGCAACCTCGGCGTGGCCAACTACGCTGGGTGTGGACGTGAAGCTGACCGCCCACTCCTGGACCATGCCGTGGGGCAATCTGGACGACTTTCACATCATTGAGATTGAGCTGTACAATACCGGCCAGACCGACCTCAATGCCGACGGCGTGGTGGAGTTGACTAACAACCGCATCAACGCGCTTAACCTCTTCTACTGGCCAGGGTGCTTCCACTTCTACATCTACTACGATGGCGGGCGCGCCTATTATGTGAACAACAACCGCTATCGGGCGAGCATCATTGACCTGACGCCAGATGAGAACGGTCACCCGTGGGACATTCACTGCCAGGCGATCGGCTCCACCACGGTGCGCGCCAACGACCACCCGGCC
>JACIZP010000254.1 GCA_014359355.1 Calditrichota bacterium
AGTACCAGGGAGTTTGTACCATCAAGCCCAACCGGCGGGAAACCGAAGAGGTGCTGGGCACGCGTCTCGCAAAGGATGATGACGTCCGCGCTGCCGGCAAAGAGTTGCTGCAACGGTTGGCCTGCGAGAACGTGCTCCTCACCTTAGGCTCGGATGGCATGTACCTGTTCCAGCGAAACGGCGCGGCGGCCCATGTGCCCACGAAGGCACGCAAGGTGCACGACGTTTCCGGTGCCGGCGACACGGTGATTAGTGTCTTTACCGCGGCTTATGCTGCTGGAGCGTCTCCCCCAGAGGCGGCGACCATCGCCAACTACGCCGCCGGCCTGGTGTGCGAAGAGGTGGGCGTGGTTCCTGTGGACAGGGAGCGGCTCTTGCAGATGCTCATCGACGACCAGAAATGAGCGAACAAGTCAGAGGGTGGCCTGTGACCACGCGGATCGAAATCGCGCTTCGACCTGAGTTCTTAGATACCGCGGCTGCGGCGGTGAGTTCCGGACTCCAGGACCTGGGTCTGGCCGCAGCAAAGTGCCAACATGCCGTGCAAGTCTACTACCTGCAAGGTGCGCTCAGCACGCCAGAAAAGGAACGCATCGCCAGCGAGTTGCTCGCCGACATGGTGACCCAAGTGTACGCCGTGGATGGTGACGTGCTCCCGCCGCCCGGCGCGGACGAGTGGGACGTCGAGATTACCTACAACCCTGGGGTCATGGATCCTGTGGAAGAAAGCGCCATGAAGGGGATCCGGGACCTGGGGATCCATTCTGTCACCGCCGTGAAGACGGCCCGCAGGTACCGGCTGGTGGGCCACCTCAGCGAGACGCAGAAGCAACTCATCGTGGACAAGCTGTTGGCGAACAAGGTGGTCGAGCACGTGGTGCGGCCAGGGGAGCAAATCTTCCACGGCACCATTGAGTATGCCTTCAAACTGGTGGAGGTTGACCTCCTTGAGGCCGACGACGCCCGGCTGCGGGAGATTAGCAAAGAGCGCAGCCTGTTCCTCAACCTGGAGGAGATGCGGGCCATACAGTCGTACTACCGCGGCTTGGGAAGAAATCCCACCGATTTGGAGTTGGAAACGCTTGCCCAGACCTGGTCGGAACACTGCAGCCACAAGACCTTGCGCGGCCTCATCCGATACGACGGCACCACCATCGACAATCTCCTCAAGCAGACCGTTATGCGGGTCACTCGCGAACTGGCGCTGCCGTGGTGCGTGTCGGTGTTCGTGGACAACTCCGGCGTCATCGAGTTCGATGATGAGTATGACGTCTGCTTCAAGGTGGAAACGCACAATCACCCGTCTGCAGTGGAACCTTACGGCGGCGCCAATACCGGCATCGGCGGCGTGATCCGTGACCCGCTCGGCACCGGTCTCGGGGCCAAGCCAATTGTCAACACTGATGTTTTCTGCTTCGGCCCGCCAGATTTCCCGCTGGAGCGACTGCCCAAGGGTGTGCTTCACCCAAAGCGCATCATGAAAGGCGTGGTAGCGGGGGTGCGCGACTATGGGAATCGCATGGGTATCCCCACGGTGAACGGCGCGGTGCTGTTCGATGAGCGCTACCTCGGCAACCCCCTTGTCTACTGCGGCACGATTGGCCTCTTGCCCAAAGGGATGCATCGCAAGGAGAGTGTGCCTGGCGACTATATCGTGGTCGTGGGTGGACGGACGGGGCGCGACGGCATCCATGGCGCCACGTGTTCATCTGGTGAGCTGACGGTGGAGTCCGAAGTGGAATGGGGCGGGGCCGTACAGATCGGTAATGCTATTACCGAGAAGAAGGTGGTCGACACTCTCCTCCAGGCGCGCGACCGGCGGCTGTACCGGGCCATTACCGATTGCGGTGCCGGGGGACTCTCCTCCGCCGTCGGTGAGTTGGCGCGCGAGACGGGCGCGGTGGTGGATTTGGAAAAGGTGCCGCTCAAGTACCAGGGGCTCAGCTACACGGAAATCTGGATTTCCGAGGCCCAGGAGCGGATGGTGATCTTTGTGCCTCCCGAAAAGTTGCAAGAAGCGCTCGCCCTGTTTGCCAGCGAAGACGTGGAAGCAACCGTGATCGGCCAGTTGACCTCCGACCGCCAGCTTGTGGTGCGCTATCAAGGGCACGTGGTGGGTCGCTTGGACATGGAGTTCCTGCACGAGGGGTTGCCCCGATTGGTGCGGGAGGCTCATTGGCAAGCGCCGACCTGGGAGGAACCAACCTTCGAAGACCCGCATGACCTTACCCCTTATTTGCACCAAATCCTCGGTTCCTGGAACGTGTGCAGCAAGGAGTGGGTGGTGCGGCAGTACGACCACGAGGTGCAAGGGGGCAGCGCCCTCAAGCCGCTCGTTGGGGCGGATAACGACGGTCCAGGAGATGCCAGCATTGTGCGGCCGCGGTATGATTCTTACCGTGCGATTGTCGTGGCCAACGGGATCAACCCCAAATACGGTCAGATCGACCCCTACTGGATGGCGGCCGCTGCCATAGACGAGGCCCTGCGCAACGTGGTGGCAGTGGGCGGCCAGGTATCGCGCACCGCACTGCTCGATAACTTCTGCTGGGGGAATCCGGACAAGCCCGACCGATTGGGAGGGCTGGTGCGCGCCGCCCAGGCCTGCTACGACATCGCCAAGGCTTATGGCACACCCTTCATCTCGGGCAAGGATAGCCTGAACAACGAGTACACCACCGAGCAGGGGGAGACCATCGCCATTCCGCCGACCTTGCTCATCTCGGCCATCAGCATCATGCCGGACTGCCGGAAAGCGGTCTCTATGGACCTGAAGCGTGCCGGCGACCTCCTGTACGTCCTGGGTATGACGCGGGATGAACTCGGGGGCAGCCACTACTACGCGGTGCGTGGTTTCGTGGGCAACGGCGTGCCTAAGGTATACCCGGGCGAGGCGCTGCGCCTGTTTGCCGCCCTGTCCGAGGCCATACAACGCGGGTTGGTGCGGGCCTGCCACGACTGCTCCGAGGGCGGACTCGGCGTAGCCCTGGCGGAGATGGCCTTTAGCGGGAATCTCGGCGCGACCGTAGAGCTCTCCGAGGTGCCTCACGCCCTTTCTGCAGTGAGAAACGACACCTTGCTTTTTTCCGAATCGTGCAGCCGCTTTGTAGTCGAGGTGTCGCCCGATGCGGCGAAAGCTTTCGAGGAGCTCATGCGCGGCCTGCCCTGTGCCCCTCTCGGGCGGGTGCAGAACAGCCGGCAGTTTGTGGTCAAAGGGATTTCAGGAGAGGTGGTAGTCGACGCGCCCATCGCCGAGCTCAAAGAGAGCTGGCAAGCGCCGCTGCGCTGGTAGGGCAGAGGCCCCGGGAAATCGCAGGGCATGCCAAGGGGAGCCTGTGACACATAGGTGCGTGGTGAACCCGCACGTCGAAGGGACAAGACAGGATGCCGAGGATGAAAAGGGTCAAAGTTCTGGTGCTCCGTGCGGCAGGTTCCAACTGCGATCAAGAGACGGCATTCGCTTTCCGCGCCGTGGGTGCGACAGCTGACCTGGTGCACGTCAATCGCGTGGTGAGCGGGCAACTCAGTCTGCATGACTACCACATCTTAGCCATTCCGGGGGGGTTCACTTACGGCGACGACGTGTCGGCAGGCAAGATCCTGGCCAACGAGCTGAAGTACAAGCTCGGCCAGGCCTTGGTGCAGTTCCACCGGCAAGGCAAACTCATCATCGGCATTTGCAATGGCTTTCAGGTGCTGGCCAAGGCCGGGCTTTTGCCCGAGGTGGACCTGGGCGCTCCTCAGCGGGTCACGCTGGCCAACAATGACTCTGGCAAGTTTGAAGATCGCTGGGTCTACTTGCGCGTGAACCCCGGTCCGTGCGTGTTCACGGCCGATGGGCCGGAGCGCATCTACCTGCCCGTTGCGCACGCGGAAGGCAAGTTCGTGGCTGCCTCAGAAGAAGTGCTCCACCGCCTACAGAGAAACGGCCAGGTGGTGCTGCAATACGTTCACCCCGAGGGCGGGCCGTGCACCTACCCCTGGAACCCCAATGGATCGGTGGCGGACATTGCGGGCATCTGCGACTCCTCGGGACGGGTTTTCGGGCTCATGCCTCACCCTGAGCGGCACTTCGATCCCACGCATCACCCTCGCTGGACAAGAGAAGGGCTGAAGCCAGAGGGAGACGGCGTTTTCATCTTTCGCAACGCGGTGACTTACGTCGCGAGCAAATTGCTTTGAGTCAGACAGCCGGGAGGACGGTTCCATGGAGGCAGTCGTTAAGGGTCTGCGGCATCGTGCGCTGGTTTTCGGGGCGGTGTTTGTGCTCTTGCTCGTCTTGGCTTGTGGCCAGCAGACGCAGTCGTTCCGCTTTGTGTTCATGACTGACATCCACGTGCAGCCTGAGCAGCGAGGGGCAGAGGGCTTCCGCGCCGCCATCCAGGCAGTGAATGCCCTGCGGCCCAAGCCGGCCTTCGTCATCACCGGCGGCGACTTGATCATGGACGCGCTTGAGCAGGGCTACGGCCGCGCCGATTCTCTCTACGCGCTCTACCTTGCCCTGGTCAAAGAATTCCAGATGCCCGTGTACAACTGCATTGGCAATCACGAGGTGTTCGGCCTGTACAAGAGCAGTGGCGTCGACCCCAGTCACCCCGAATTTGGCAAAGAGATGTTCAAGAAGCGCATCGGAGAAGGGCGTACCTACCGCTCCTTCGACCACGCGGGGTGGCATTTTGTTCTGCTGGATGCCATTGGGTTCACTCCCGAGCGCACCTACTACGGCTACGTCGATTCACTCCAGCTGGCCTGGTTGGCCAGCGACCTGGCACAGGTGAAGAAGGGCACGCCGGTCGTGTTGGTCATGCATATTCCGCTGTTCTCGGTGGCGGAACAGTTCGCCCACGGCCCGCTGGCTGCACTGGATCGTGCCCTGGCCGTGACCAATGCCCTCGACGTCCTGCGTACCTGTGCGGACCACTATGTGCCCTTGGTCCTGCAGGGACACATGCATGACGTGGAGGAGATCGTGGTAAGGGGAACCCACTTTGTCACCGGTGGCGCGGTGTCTGGCGCATGGTGGGCGGGACCATACCGCGGCTTCCCCGAGGGATTTGTGGTGGTGGACGTGAAAGGGAAACACTTCCGCTGGCAGTACCAGACCTATGGCTGGCAGGCTGGTGCCAAATAGGCTTGTCTGCGTAATGGCTGCGCACAAAGAATGGAGGGCCGGGCGATGAGCTGGTTGCGAAGGTGTCTCGCGCTGTGTCTGACTGGTGGTCTGATTATCGCCTCCGGGTACGGTCAAGAGACGACCACCACCACTGAACAACTTCCCACCTTGTACTCCGACCTGGCCGCGATCTACTACTACGGCAACGGGGTGACGCGCATCCACACCTGGATCAACAACGGTGGCACGGGGTTCTCCTACTCTGGTTCCAACGGGTGGTTCAGCACCAATAAAGGAGGGTACGAGGCCGACCGGCTAGTGAAGATGGCCTGCGGCGATTTTGACGGCAATGGCCTGGATGACCTTGCCGGTTTCTACTACTACGGAAACGGCAAGACCGCCATCCACGTCTGGCTGAACAATGGCTTGAACCGCTTCGAGTACAAGACCTCGGCGGGTTGGTGGCGTGAGGAGGCGGGCTACGATGCCACTAAGCTCGTCGGGGTCGCCGCCGGCGACTACAACGGCGACGGGTTTGATGACCTGTGTGGTTTCTATAACTACGGCGGCGGCAAGGTGCACATTCACGTCTGGCTGAGCGACGGGGTGTCGGCTTTCAAATACCAGGGTTCGGACGGCTGGTGGAAGGTGAATGCCGGCTATGAGGCGGAGGGCATCAAACATGTCCTCGGTGGGGAGTTCGCCCGGTGACCGGGAGGTCCGTGATGGATAGTAAGTCGTTTCGCCGCCACGCGGTGGGAGTGCTGGCGGGGATGGTAGCGTGGGGTGCCCTTGCCATAGCTGTCAAGGCGCAGCCTGCGGAGGAATTTGAAGCACGTCGTGAGGCTGTGCGAAGGCTCCTGTCGCCCCGGGGCGTGGCGGTGTTCAAGGCGGCGCAGCGCTCTGGGGAAAGCTATGGCTGTCCATTCCGCCAGGAGAGCAATTTCTATTACCTCACCGGCATCGACCAGCCGGGTGCAGTGCTGATACTGAGCAAGCGTGGGCTGCCCATTGCGGGTCAAGAGCGACCTGTTAAGGAGGTCGTTTTCCTGGAAAGGATGGCTGGTGGGGGAGAGCTCACCGCAGAGCAGGCCACGAGCAGACTGCTCATCGATGTGGCGCGCCCGCTGCATGACTTTTACGGTGCCTTTGCCGAAGCGTTGACGCGTGCCGACACGCTCTACTTTAAGGCTCCGCGCCTGCGCTTGGAAGAGCCGATTACCAAGGAGCTGGAGTTGATCGAGGCGGCCCGGCTGCGCCAGTACCCGGTCGTGGTCAGCAATCCTGCAAGCCTGCTGGCCGGGCTCCGGGTCATCAAGAGCCAGGCAGAGGTGGAGCTCATTCGCAAAGCGGCCCAGCTCACCTGTGCCGCCCAGGTGGAGGCCATAAAGTCGGTGGAGCCCGGCATGTGGGAGTACGAGGTCGCTGCGTTGGTGGAATACGTGTTCCGCCGCGGGGACGGCGATGGTTCGGCCTTCGCCCCAATTATCGGCTCGGGACCCAATTCTTGCCGTATCCATTACAGCGAGAACAAGCGGCAGATGGAGGCGGGGGACCTGCTCGTCGTGGACATTGGAGCCTCGTACCGGCACTACTGCGCGGACCTCACGCGCACCATGCCAGTGAGCGGCACCTTCTCTGAGCGACAACGCGCTGTTTACGAACTGGTCCTGAAGGCCCAGACGGAGGCCATCGCACTGGTCAAGCCAGGGGTCAAGATTTCCGAGGTCCACGACAAGGCGGCACAGGTCATCGGGCAGGGGCTTGTGCAGCTGGGGCTCATCAGCCGTCCTGGCGAGTATGCCAAGTACTTCGTGCACGGCACCAGCCATCAGCTTGGCCTGGACGTCCACGACGTCGGCGAGGTGACGGTGCTGCAACCCGGAATGGTCATTACCGTCGAGCCGGGCATCTACATCCCCGAGGAGAACCTGGGAGTGCGCATTGAGGACGATGTCCTTGTCACTGCGCAGGGTCACGAGGTGCTTTCATCTGCTGCACCCAAGACCGTTGCCGAAATAGAGGCCCTGATGCGCGAGGTGGGCATAGGGAACATGAAGTGAGAAGCATAGGGAGGGCGCCTGCTTTTTTGCGCTGCCAGGCGAGGCCGGACGCAGGGGACTTGGGGGGAAGCGCTGCGGGTGCACGGCAGCGCGGCTAGGCGGTAGAGGGGGACCGCAGGGCCTCGTCCACCGACTCGAAGGTCGGGATGACTCGACTT
This sequence comes from Calditrichota bacterium, assembly GCA_014359355.1. Classification (NCBI taxonomy): domain Bacteria; kingdom Pseudomonadati; phylum Calditrichota; species Calditrichota bacterium. The sequence continues at coordinate 7,335 of JACIZP010000254.1, forward strand.
AGCTTGGTGATGCTCATGTAGTGGCGGACACGCTCGCTGAGGCATGCCAGGCGAAGCTCAGCGCCATGGTCTTGCAGCGTCAGGAAGCACTTGATGAGCGCACCGATGGCCGTGCTGTTTGCCCAACGCACGCGGCTCAAATCCAGAACGACCCTGCGGTAGCCGGCGCGGTCCAGCTTCTCCACCTCCTGGCAAAGGGTGGCGGTCTCCGGTCCTCCCATGAGCTTCCCCTCGGGCGTAATAAGCGCGACTTTTTCCTCAAGAACATTGACCATGATCATCGTCCCATCCAAGATGGTTGTTGGGCAACAGGGCACATGCTGGAGCCACTCTTGTGCAAAGTGTTCACCGGCTTAGACCAGTTGAGGCGCGAAAAAGTTGCACTCGACTAAGAAGACGCGCCGGTGCTGGGGAATGTTACTCCTGAGCAGCGTTGCAAGAAGCAGCGACCAGGGGGAATGGCGGACATTCCGGAGCTCCGCCGGCAGGAAGCCAGAGACAGGCACTGTCGCCACGGCGAGGGATCGGTGGGCCGGCCATGACGGCACCGCTGCGAAAGAGGAGGGAGTACCGACTGCATCTGCCTCAGTGTTCGTCAGAATCTGGCCACAAGTAGAACCTCGTGCTCACATCCAGGAGGGAAGGATGCGGACAGTCAAGATACCCGTGCTGTCAAATCGGCCACTGGCGATAGCGTTCGTTCAGTGCGCAGTGGTTGCTGCGCTCCTGATGCTGTTCTGCCTGCCACCTCTTCAGGCGGCGAGCAAGAGGTACGACATCCTGGGCGTGTGGGTGAACGCCTATCTCCATGAGGACGGAAGCATGGATGTGGTTGAACAGCGTCAGTATCGGTTTGTGGGCAACTTCACCTGGGCGAGCTACGAGTTGCCGCTGGCCGGGACCGGGGGCGTTCGCGATGTTCGTGTCAGCGAAGGCGACACGGAATACCGCTTGGATGACTCGCAGGAACCTGGCACCTACAACATCGAGGAGAGCCCTGAAAGGTTGGGCGTGCGCTGGTACTACCGCGCACGCAACCAGGTGCGCACCTTCACGCTGCGGTTTCGCTTGTTGGACGTGGTGCGCCGCCACCAAGACGTCGCTGTGTTGTACTACAAGTTCGTGGGGAGTGGCTGGGATAGGCCAAGTGGCTCGGTGACCGTGCGCATTGTGCCCCCTCAAGCACTTGCGACAGGCCAAGTGCGCGCCTGGGCGCATGGTCCCCTCTGGGGGAATGTCGTCATTCGCGACGACGGGACCATCTTAGCCGACGTGGCGCAGCTCCCCAAACGGCGCTTCTGGGAAGTGCGGGCTCTGTATCCTGCGCAGGTCTTTGCCGCCGCGCCTGTGCTGCCGGACTCCGTCGAGGCCATTATCATGCAGGAAGAGGCTGCATGGGCCGAGCGTGCCAATCTCGAGCGGCAAGAGGCCTTAGCACGTGAGGCCAGCAAGAAGGCGCGAAAGGAGCACGGCCGGTGGTTGGTGGCACTGCTCAGCGTCGGTGGGCTGCTCAGCTGGTGGAACATTTACCGCGTCTACGGCCGACGGCATCAGGTGCCTCGGCAGCCGGCCTTGTCGGGCGCACCCCCGGCGGATACACCACCCGCCTTGGTTAGCTACCTGGTCTTCAACCGCACCGTGAGCGCCAACGCTTTGGTGGCCACGTTGCTGGACCTGGCGCGGCGGGGGCTCATCAAGATCGTGGAGGAAGAGCCGGCAGCCGACAAGCGCGGCCGCGTCACCAAGAAGCCTGAATATGTGCTTGAGCTGGACAGGGAGCGCGCACGACGCGATGCTGATGAGGGTCGTCTGCTGACCTACGAGCGAAGTCTGCTGGCGTACCTTTTCGGACCTCTGTCCGACGGGGCAACCCGCCTCAGCCTTGGCGAGCTGCAGAGGCACAGAAGCGCGACAGCCTCCTTCTTTTCCCAGTGGTGCAAGGAGGTGGCAACCGAGGCCAAGGCGCGCAATTTTTACGACCAGGAGAGCCTGCGCGCCATGAACCGCTCGTTGCTCCTTTCTGGCCTGCTGCTTCTGTTGACCGTGGCAGCCGGTTTCCTGGTGGAGGAGTGGGCTTTGCTCTTGGCTGCGGTTACGCTCTGCGTGTTTGTCCTCTCCTTTCTCGTGCCTCGCCGCACTCCTGAGGCAGAGGTCGAAGCCAGGCAATGGAAGGCCCTGGCCAGGTACATGGCCAAATTCGGAACGAGGGACGCGCAATTCACGGAGTATCCGTCTGAGGTTGACAAACTGCTGGTGTACGGTACTGCCCTGGGCGTCCGTTCCAAAGCGATGGAGGCGTTTTTGGGGCAGATGCCGGAAGAGCAGCTGGCCACCTTTTCCTGGTATGTGGGGGGCGTTGGTGCACGCCCGGGCGGCGGGATTTCTGAGGCGCTGAGTTCCATGGTTTCGGCAGTAACCAGCAGCGTCAGTTCGGCCACCGGCGCTGGTGGTGGGGCCAGCGCCGGTGGTGGCGGTGGTGCTGGCGGTTCTGGCGGAGGTGCCGGCTAAACCCAAGGGGCTGGCTTGAGCGTCCTGCGCCCCCTCCGCTGGCGGGGCGGCCTACCCGGCGGCAAGCCGCGTGGCCTCGGCCGCCACGGCGGGAGGTCCGTGGTAGGGGGCTCCTCCTCTGGCTGGGCGCCTCCGAGCCGCTCCTGACACTCCAACACCCGAAGGCAGAAGCGATGGAGGGCAGGTCCCGCCGTGAGAGGAACAACGAGCTCAATGCTCGACGTCGGCCCCGCAAAGGTCGCGCGATACCAGCTCTTGAACAGGAAGAGAACAAGACACAGGGGGAACATGAGCAGCAGGGCGATCAGCCGTACCGAATGAAGCTCGCCCGAGCAGTGGGGGCTTGCGACGGCAAGCGCGAAGCAGAGTCCCCCCAGGATTATCCACCACCACGCAAAGCGGCGGCGGAGGTGAATGGCGGCAAGCATCGACAGTGGCAGCCACGTCGAAAGTCTCCTGCGGCGAGGCGGCCGCATCTGCTCTGCGAGATTGTGTGGCGTCAGCAAAACTGGGTGGCACCGCAGAAATCGCTCACGCCACGTCACTGTGTGCTCACTCAGGTGATATGGCGTGAGCAGGACCCACTTTCTCGGCGTGCGCAGCGCCATTATGATCGGAGCGCCCATAAAACTGGTTCCCCCTTTTGGGCCTCCGGCAAACACCGGTTTGGGCCCACCTTAGGCCGAGTTCGCAGGCCTCTTGGGTACCACCGAATGTGGTGGTGCCCGCAGCCCCTCGGCAGCGTGAGATAGAACCGATTGCTCGCGCGAGTTGAAGCCCGTGGAAGTTTTCAGTCAAGAGGCTGTGCCCCCAGGGGTGGATACGAGTTGGCGCGGCTCCCGCCCCCCGACGCTAACAATATAACCTCCGACACCCAAAAAGTCAAGCACTTTTTTTGCGTCACAAACAGCTTGACCCTTGCGCCCAGATTTCCTAAATTTGGCCGTGCGCTCTTGCGTAAGCCGCAGCAATAGGCCAGAGAAATGGTCGAGCGCCCACAGGAAGAGCGCCTACGAGCCACCGGGTAGTTGGGATACCGAGCGGATGTACCAGAAGATAATCACGCACGAAGATTTTGATGGCTTGGCCTGTGCCGTCTTCTGCTCCCATGCCTTGCATGTAAACCACATTGAATTCACCGGCCCGCGGACGGTGAGCGAGGCGCGCATAACTATTACCAAAGCAGATGTGGTCTGCGACCTGCCGTACCCTTTGGAATGCGGGCTGTGGTTTGACCACCATGAGGCAAACCTCGAGGAGTTGCACCTGCGCGGCATTGACCCCAAACAGGTGAACGGCCGTTTCGCCCCGCGCGACTCTTGTGCGCGAGTGGTCTACGAACACTTCGCGGAGCAAGGTATTGCGCTCCCAGGGCACTTTGCCGAGCTGGTGGCCGAGGCGGACGCGATCGACGCCTTCCGATTTGGGTCGGTCGAGGAGTGGCGTAAGGAGACGCCCGGCAAGGTGATTGATGGCACGATCAAGCTTCTCCAGCAGCAACCCGACGGTGGCAAGTGGCAGTACCTGCGCTCGTTGGTGCAGCGGTTGAAGGAGGAGCCATTGGAGACTGTGGCCGCGCGCCCCGATGTACAGGAGCGCTTTGCGCGCTACCGGCGGCTCGAACAGGAGATGCTCGAGCTCATCCGCGCAGATGCACGCTTCCTGCCCGAAGACCCTGAACAGGAACTTGTGATCCTGGATCTCACCCGCCATAATCGTAGGCCCCAGGTGATACGACAGCTCGCCTATCTGCTCTTCCCGCAGGCGAAAGGGGTCATCGAGGTGCGCAACCTGTTCCGCGACGGCACCAAGACCACTGATCTCAGCATCTCGTTTTCTCTTGGGGTTGCCATGGCTGCAGAGGAGCACAGCAAGGACGTAGGCGAGATTATGCGGCAGCTGAACATCGGCAGTGGGCACAAGGGTGCGGCCGCCGGCACCATCTTCTGCTCGTCCAAGGACGAAATGGTGAAGGTCAAAGAGCAGATACTTCGCCAAATGGTCACGTTGTTCCGGCAACAATAGCGGTGGCGAGGAGCACTATGGGACAGACCATCGTCGAGAAGATCATCTCTGCGCATACGGCCCGCGAGGCACGGGCTGGCGAGATTGTGTGGATGGACATCGACTTGCGCAGCGCGCGCGACTTTGGCGGTGCGAACGTGGTCAAGAACCTGCGTGAACATTACCGGGACAACTACGTGGCCGACCCGTCACGCACCGTGTTCACCTTCGATTGCAACGTGCCGGCCAACACGGCGGGCTATGCGGACAACCAACAGATTTGCCGCCTTTTTGCCCGTGAGCAGGGCATTCGCGTCTTCGACGTCAATCAGGGGATCGGCTCGCACGTGGTCATCGAGCAGGGTTTAGTGGTCCCCGGCGAGGTGATGGTCGGGACCGATAGCCATCTGAACATTCTCGGGGCCATCGGTGCGTTTGGCCAGGGAATGGGCGACCAGGATATCACTTTCGCGTTCAAGACGGGGCGTACGTGGTTCGAAGTGCCGCCGACTATTCGCGTCAACCTCTACGGTACCTTCCAATATCCCACTACGGCAAAGGACTTGACGCTGTACATCGTGGGCAAGTTGGGGACAAAAGGAGCGCTGGGGAAGGCCGTGGAATTCTACGGTCCGGCAATCGACCAACTCTCTCTTGCCGGCCGCATCACCCTGGCAAGTATGGCCACCGAGATGGGCGCCATCGCGGCGTTTATGGTGCCCAGCGAGGAAGTGCTGTCCTATTGCCGGGCGCGCTCGGGGCGGGCGGTCAGTCCGGTGACCGCCGATTCAGATGCGGAGTACGTTCAGGTCATCGACATCGACGTGAGCGATTTGCGCCCACAGGTGGCCAGGCCGAACAGCCCTGCTGATGTCGTGCCGGCCAGCGACCTCAGAGACGTGCGCATCGACTCGGTCTTCATCGGCTCTTGCACGAACGGGCGGTATGAGGACTATGCGGTGGTGGCCAGCATCTTGCGTGGTCAGCGCGTGGCGGACGGCGTGATGCTCAAGATCGTCCCTGCCACCGCAGAGGTCTACGACCGGCTTTTGGACGACGGCCTCATCAAGATCTTTCGCGAGGCAGGGGCGGTGGTGAGCCACCCGGGCTGTGGCGGGTGCGCCTCTGGCCAGATCGGTATGGTGGGAGAACAGGAGGTGCAGATCAGCACCTCTAACAGGAACTTTCGCGGCAAGCAGGGCAAAGGCGACACCTACCTGGCCAGCCCGGCGACCGCGGCGGCCAGCGCCCTGCGGGGATTCATCACCTGCCCGACGACCGTGCCCCACACCCTCATCGATTTTCTGCCTGATGGGCGCTATCTGGGGCGCCGAAGCGAGGTGGTGCCCTCTCGTCCGCCCCGTGCCCCTCGGGCTGCGCGGGCAGAGGTTTTCTCGCCGACTCCGTCAACGCAACCTGGTGGCGCCGAGCTGATCGTGGGCCGGGTGTTCAAGATCGTGGACGAGAAGGGCCGCCTGATCGACGACATCGACACCGACATGATCTTTCACAACCGCTATCTGCACATCAAGGATGTGGCGCAGATGGGGCAGTACACATTCGACAATCTGCGTGGTTACGAGGATTTTGGCCGCAAGGCCACGCCCGAGGATATCGTCGTTGTGGGCAAGAACTTTGGCTGTGGCTCCTCCCGGCAACAGGCGGTGGATTGTTTTCGCAGCTTAGGGATCCGGCTCATCATCAGCGAATCCACGGGTGCTATTTACAAGCGCAATGCCATCAATTCTGGCTTGGGGCTGCTGGAATGCCCGGGCCTCAGCGACGCCGCTCTTAACCAAGGCGACGAGATCGAGGTGGACGTGGCCAGCGGCCGCATCGTGAATCGCACCAACGGCGCTACGATCAAGGCAGTGCCGTTTTCGCCGGTGCAACTGGAAATCTACCGCGCCGGTAACCTCTTTGCTTACGGAACGCAGCTGATGGGGGAGTAATGCCGAGTGCAGTTTACGGCAGTGGCCTGGGACTTGCACGAAAGAGAACATCCAGGAGGCAAGAATGGCAGGAGACGGAGTGATTGTGCCGGCCCGCCGCACGGAGAAGATTACCTATGCGGTGCGGGACATCGTGGTCTTGGCCGAGCAGGCGGCCAAGCAGGGCAAAGAGATGCTCTACCTGAACATCGGCGACCCGAACGCGTTCGACTTCCAGACGCCACGGCACATCATCGAGGCCACCTACCAGGCCATGCTGCGCAACATGAACGGCTATTCTCCTTCATCCGGGGTGCAGGAGGCTCGCGAGGCCATCACGCGGGCAGCCCGGGCGAAAGGAATCGACAACATCCTGGATGTGTTCATCACCACTGGCGCCAGCGAGGCCATCGACGTTTGCCTGACCGCGCTGGCCAATGAGGGGGAAAACGTGCTCCTCCCCTCGCCTGGTTATCCGCTCTATAGCGCCATCCTGAATAAGCTGGGCGTGGAGGTCAATGAGTACTATCTCGACGAAGAAAGCGACTGGCAGCCGGACGTGCGCGACATCGCCAAGAAGATCAACCGCAAGACACGGGCAATCGTGCTCATCAACCCCAACAATCCAACCGGTGCTCTGTACCGCGAGGAGGTGCTGCAGAGCATCGTCGAGCTATCTTTGCGGCACAGCCTGGTGATTTTCGCCGATGAGATTTACGATAAACTCATCTTCGACGGCTTGCGCCACGTTTCCATCGCCTCCCTCAATGGCGAAGTCCCTGTGGTCACCCTGAACGGACTGTCGAAGGCCTACTTAGTGCCCGGGTTCCGGATCGGCTGGGGGATCGTCAGTGGCAAGGCGGAGTGGCTCAAGGACTATGTGGAGGCGATCAACAAGTTGTTGCGTGCCAGGCTGTGCGCCAATCACCCTGAGCAGTGGGCCATCCGACCGGCGCTGGAAGGGGACCAAAGCCACTTAGTAGACGTGATGGCGCGCTTGACCAGGCGCCGGGACATCACCGTCCGCATGCTGAACGCCATACCGGGTATCTCGTGTGTCAAGCCAGAAGGTGCCTTCTACGCATTTCCCCGCCTCGCCGTAGACGGAACAGACGACGACTTTGTGCGTGCCCTCATTTCGGAGACCGGCGTGGTCGTCGTGCCGGGGAGTGGGTTCGGCCAGAAGCCTGGCACGAAGCACTTCCGGGTGGTGTTTCTGCCCCCGGAAAACGTGTTGGAGAGCGCGTATGAGCGCATAGGCGAGTTCTTCGTGCGCTATGCGCGCTCGGCCGCAGGCTTGGCCCAGGTGGGCAGGGCGTCAGTTTCCCGTTGACATTGAGGCGGAGTTTGTGTATCTTGAAGCGTGGTCAGGCAGCCCCGGGCGGGGCAGGGCAAGTGAAGAGGTGTTGAGGATGTGAGGACTGGTTGTTGCCGCGGAGGTGTCTGACATGACATCGGCGCCTGCTGCCGAGGAGGTGCATGCCCGCCTGCAAGCGGTTCAGGATGAGCTGGCGCAGAAATTCAACGTAGCCATCGCCATCCGTGACCGTCATGGTCAACCACTTACCACCCCAAGCAAGTCTGTCGAACAGAAGGCCTCCCTTTCGGCTTCGGCCCTGCAAGGGCTCTACCACTGCCTTTCTTCCAACTGGCTGCTGCGTGACCAGGACGCGTTGCAGGGGAAGCGTCTTGTTGCCACGCTCTTTTCCGGTGGCGTAGCCGTAGCGGCCCTGCCCATGATGGTTGACTCGGAGGTTGCCGCCGTGGTGCGGGTAGCGCAGACCTTCGGCGAGGTGCGGCGCAAACTGGAGCTGCTCAATGAGCAAGTCGTGAGCAGCGGCGGGGCCATCTCCAGCGAGGACTTTATTGACCCGGTGGACATCCATCTGGGTGCTCACTTTGTCGCGATGCTGGAAGCCATTGAGCAGGCGGTGGGAGAAGTGCTGGGTGTGGCGCCAGTTGCACCTCCCCCAGAGGCCCCTGGGGCGCTGCCTCCGCTCCCGGCGACCGAGCGGCTGCTGAGCATCATCCCGGCAGGCGCCTTCGTTGCCACGGTGGACTGGCAGATCAGTGCGGCGAACCAAGAACTGGCGAGGATGCTCGGCTATGCCGACGGCCAGGCATTGGTGGGGCGCAACCTGCTTGGCGAGCTCATGGACTTGGAATTCCTGCCGCTACTGGAGGAGTTGCAAGGCAAAGACGAAATCGTCGCACGGCAGGTGAGACTGCGCGCCGCCGATGGGGGCGAACTGCCGGCCATCCTGAGCATGGCGGCCATGGAGAGCAAGGCAGGTGCGCCTCCCACGTACCTGGGAGTGGTGCAGCGCACGGAGAGGGGGATGGAGGGGCCAAGTGCGCCCGCACTGGCTCCTGCGCAATTAGAGGCTCTGGTGGAAAGCTGGCCAGCGCCGGCGCTCTTGGTGGACAGCTCGCAGCGGATCCTTAGGCATAGCCGGGCGGTGGAGCAGGAGCTGGGGTATGCTGCGGGCGAGCTTGCTGGTGCCCAGTTGCAGTCGGTCCTCGCGGGGACAGAGGGGGTTTTTGCAGTCGCAGAGACTTCCCCCTCACCAGTGCCTCAGGTGCTTGACATGCAGTTCTTCCACAAGTCGGGTGACCGGACAGAGGCACGCTGTGTGGCAGTCCCCGCAGCTGGAGCGGTGGCCTTCCTCGTTTTGTCGGCGCCTTCTGCGCCTGGGGTTCGACTTGAGGCAGGTGACTTGCTCAGCTCTCTGGTGGCGAGGCTTCCGTTTGCTTCCTTGGTCTGCACAGGGGACGGGAGGATCCTTCACGCCAATGTCGCGTCGGCCGCGCTCACCGGCTACACGGAGGAGGAATTGCTCGGACGCCCCCTCGCCGAGCTCGTGGCGAGCGACGAACAGGCGAACGTGGCTGATTGGCTGAGCGACGCGCGGGCCGGCCAGCTCGTCGACACCCGCTTGACTGTGAGCAGGAAGGACGGGACCCTGGCAGAAGTTGGCGCGCGCATGTTCGCCGTCCACGGGGAGAACCGGACTCCGTTTGTGGTGGTCACACTTCAGGAAGCCGCAAGGCGGAGTGACGCAGAAGGCGACCAGTGTTATCGGCAATTGGTGGAAGCCTCGCGGGACCTCTATTGGGCAATTGAAATTCCTGACCCAGAGCACTTTGAGCTGGCAATTCCCCTGCAGCTCAGCCGTGGTTTTGCCGACATCCCTGATCTGGCCACCCTGAAGGCCGAAGGCGGCTTGGTGCGGGCCAAAATAACCCACACTCCGGAGAGCTGGGAGACGTTTCGCCGTTCCTGCCTGGCGGTCCTGCGAACCGGGCGGGTGATGTCTGGGGTGCGCACCGTGCATGTGGACCGCGAAGGCAAGGTGGTGCAGACCTTTTTGACGGAGATCCTCCCGCTTTATCGCGAGGGCAAACTGGTGGGCGTGCACGGCCTGGCGCGCGATACTACCCAGGAGTACCTGCTGCAACAGGAGCTGCGACGCTCGGAAGAGAAGTAT